>NZ_CDWRCM010000144.1:0-2890 GCF_977927585.1 Frankia sp. CcWB2
CCGCCGTTTCATCATGATGAAGGGCAAGGCAACCGGGTCGTGGCGAGGCGAGATGCGCGACGGCAAAGTGGTGGCACAGCCCGAGGAGTCGGGGGCCGGCCACGAGGGAGAGGGCGGCGACCGTTCCCAGCGGGCCGAGCAGGCCCAAGCCGAACGCGCCGAGCAGGCCGAGGCCGAGCGGGCCGAGGAAAAAGGGAGTGCCGAGCAGGAAAGGGGCGCCGAGCAGGCCGAGCAGGCCGAAACCGCGCGGCGGTGAGTATGGCGAGGGTGCGCGGGTTCCCGCGATTGTCCGGGCGCGGGTGACCCGAAACGGGGTAGCGTCGGCATCATGGCCGCGGGACGCCTGGTCGGGATCTACACCACGCCGATCCGGGGTACCCGGAGGCGGGCCTGTGAGGCTGTTCGAGTGATCGAGGGTCACGGCCTCGAAGGCGACCGCTACGCCATCGGCACCGGGACCTACTCTGCGCGCGGTGGCGCCGGTCGTGCCGTCACGCTGATCGAGCGTGAGGTCATCGCCGCCGTGGCCGCGGATGCCGGGGTGGCTCTGGCCGAGTGGGAGACCAGGCGAAACCTGGTGACGGAGGGCGTCGCGCTACTCGACCTCGTCGGGCGGACCTTCCGCATCGACGACGTTGTCCTGCTCGGTGCCCGGCCCTGCCCACCGTGCTCCTACCTCGAACAGCTCACCCGCCCCGGGGTCTGGAGCGCGCTACGCGACCGGGGTGGCCTGCGCGCCGACGTCGTGCGTGGCGGCACCGTCCGGATCGGCGCGACGATCATCATCCCGCACCGGGAGGCCGAGCCCGTCGACGCGGTCGCGCCGGATCACGCGGTTGTGTCGGGTGCGCCCGCCCCGACCGGTGGAGGATAGCGCCACGCATCCGGGTCAGTACCGCCAGGCGGGATCCCGGTGTAACCGGGCTGGTTCTTCAGTAGCCCGACGCGGGCGGCCACGCCGAGACTGTAGACCAGCGCCCGGACGCGGGCGTCGATCTCGTCGCGGATCGACCGGATCTCCTCGAGCGCGCACTCCGCCGGATCATCCAGTTTCCAGGTGAGGTAGCGCGTGTCGGGGTAGCTGGGAACGGCGTCGTCGCATCCCATGTTGATGACGACGATGGAGTCGCGGACCATCTCGTTGGTCAGTCGCTTCGGGGACTCCCGGGACAGGTCGATGCCTACCTCGGCCATGACGGTGACGACTCCCGGGTGGATGGCCGGGGCCGGGGCGGTGCCGGCGGATCGGGCGCGGAACAGGCCACGACCATGTCGGTCGAGCAGAGCGGCGCCTATCTGAGAACGGCCCGCATTGTGAACGCAGACGAACAGCACTTTGGGCGGACGAGCCACGAACGCTCCTGGTCGGCCGTGCTGGAACGGTGGGATAACGGGTTGCCGGGGGGCGTCGGAATGTATTTTCTTCGGATCTGGATGTCGGGTGTTTGTTTGAATGTTGATGTTCGCGGGCTTCCATTGTAGCGGGTGTTGGGTATGTCTTGGTGAGGCATCGTCGAACACGGTTTCGCCGGGTGTGGCATCGCGGACTGTGATTTCATGGGCCGGATGTTCGCGGACTGCGAGTCTTGCCGACGTGACCATCGCCGACCGCGAACGTCGCCGGTCATTGTCAACAACATTCTGATAACACTGATGTAGTCGTTCGAGTCAGCCGTGGGTTGCCAGTGGCATACTCCCACGGGTGTCACCGGGTGCTCCCCGCGGGGATGGGTACGGTGCTCCCCAAGGGGATGGGTACGGTGCTGGGCACACCGCGGCCGAGATCTACGCGGACTTCGTCCGCCGGGACGGTCCCGGTCGGAACTTCTCGGCCGTCATCACCGCCATCCGCGAGGGCGCCCTGGGTGCTCGCCACGACGGGGAAACCGCAGGAGGAAACCGCAGGACCGTACTCGGGGCTCGGGGCATCGGGCGAGGGTCAGCGCCGCATCAGCAACGAGCCGCCCAGGAGATACGACCCGACCATCTCGAAGTTCGTCGGCGCCAGGGTGATGTGCGCGACCACGGTGTGGATGTCGCGGAAGCAGCGGTCGAGCCGGCCGGCCGCGCCCAGGGCCCTGGTGCCGGCCAGGCCGTGCAGGGTGTCCACGGCCTTCAGGGTGTTTTCGCCGCCGGCGGCGGCGGCGAGCCGGATCAGGGCGCTGAGCTTCTCCCCGCCGATGAGGCGGGCACTCGCGTGGCCGGCCGCATCGTCGAGCAGCAGTTCGCCCGCCCTGACCAGGGCCGCAGCGCGGGCGATGCCGGCCTGAACGGTGTGGCTGGACGCCAGCGTCTCCGTCCCGCGGGCAGGAACCGCGCTGACCGCCAGCCCCGGGAAGGCGCTCAGCGCGTCCTGGGCGATGCCGAGCGCTGTTGACGCGGCCGTGAACGGGCCGAAGTCGTAGTACGCGATGGGGTAGCCGCGCGAGGGCCGGGCCGCGGGCAGCCGGCGCAGCAGCCCGCCGTCGACGGTGTGCTCCTCGGGGACGAAGAGGTCGTCGACAGTGAAGCTGACGCTCCCGGTGCCGCGCAGCCCTATCGTGAACCAGTCGTCGGTGAAACGGGCGGCATCCCGCGGAACGAACATCATCCGGGTTGTGGGCGGGGTCGGGGCCGACGAGTCCGCCATACCTCCCGCGGCTACCTCGCCGGCCGCGCTGGTTTCGGTGACGAGTGAGGCGCACACCAGCCAGTCGGCGTGGGTGGAGCCGCTGGCGAAGGACCACCGACCGCGTACCCGGTAACCGCCGGGGACGGCCTCGGCGTGGCCCGACGGGTTGATCCCACCGACGACGAGACCATCGCTCTCCCGGAACATCCGGCCGGCCGTCTGCTCCGGGAGGTAGTCCGACATTCGGCCGATAACGCCCTGGACCCCCATCTGCCAGGC
>NZ_CDWRCM010000144.1:3417-4809 GCF_977927585.1 Frankia sp. CcWB2
GACGGAGGCGTCGATCCGGGCGAGCGCCTGGAGCACCGCGGAACCGGTCCGGACACTCACCCCGCCACCGCCGAAGGCCGGGGAGACCCACATCCGGTGGATGTTCTGCTCACGCAGGGCATCGATGACGTCGGGCGGCGTCATTCTCTCCTGTTCGGCCTGTTCACGGTGCTGGACCAGGACCGGGGCGACTTTCTCGACCCGGGCGAGCCAGTGCCTGGTCTCGTCGTCGGGGTGGGCGGGGCCTGGCCAGAACATGTCACGCATCCACTCTGATCAACCGCCTGATCTACTGACGGCAAAGCTCCGACTGAAACCGCATCTACGGATAGATCATAGCAATTTCTACGTAGATACGGATCGCGAAAGCGATAAGGGGCCGTGAGAGCGGCCCAGATGACCAGGGTTTCCCCGGCTCCCCGGCTCCCCGGCTCTGCGGATCTGCGCGTGACTTCATCCGAGCGGTCGGCGCCCGGGTTCCTCGCGAGGGTTACCCGGAAGAGGTGGTCTGGGCGGGACGCGGTGCGGCAGGCGGTGCGGCAGGCGGTGCGGGACGCCACGCACAGTTCACTTTTTCGCTTCCGGAACGGGGGCCGACGGCTGCCCGGAACCTGCACTGTGATGGTCGACGTCGGGGGACTGCAGCCATACGGACAGTGACAGGAGGGCTGGGCGAGATGGCAGAGGAACGCGTGCCGAACCGACGGGACGTGCTGGCCCGAGCGACGGTGGCGTCACTGGCGGCCGCCGCCGGCACCGCCGTAGGGGTTCCGGCGGCGCGGGTCGCGGACCGGGCCCCGGGCCAGGTGCGGGGTGGCCGGCCCACGTTCACCTCCGGCGTGCAGTCCGGCGATGTCACCGCGGACAGCGCGGTGGTGTGGGCACGGGCCGATCGGCCGGCGGCGCTCGCGGTCGACGTGGCAGCCACCGAGAGGTTCACCGCCGCCCGGCGGGTCGGCGTCGTCCGGGTGGGCGCGGCGACCGACTTCACCACCCGGACTTCGCGATCTGCTCTGGGGACACCGTGTACGCGGACGGGCCGCTCCTCCAGACGGTTCCGCTCGCGGACGGCTCGGTGTGGCGCAACCTCGTCGTCCCGGAGAAGTCCAAGGTCGCCGAGACCCTCGCGGAGTACCGCGGCAACTACCGGTACAACCTGCTCGACGCAAACCTGCTCGCGTTCAACCGCGAGGTGCCGTGGGTGTTCCAGTGGGACGACCACGAGACGCTCAACAACTGGTATCCCGGTGAGATGCTTGACGATTCCCGGTACAGCGAGAAACGGGTGGACGTCCTCGCGGCGCGCTCGCGGCAGGCGTTCCTGGAGTACACCCCGTTCATTCCCGGTCGGGCCGGCCCGGGCGGGAGGATCTACCGCAGGATCTCCTATGG
>NZ_CDWRCM010000144.1:4994-5814 GCF_977927585.1 Frankia sp. CcWB2
TGGCCCGCTGCTCGACGTCTTCGTTCTGGACCTGCGCTCGTTCAAGAACCCGAATCCCGACGGCCAGGAGGATCCCGCCGGCGTGGCGATCCTCGGCCGCCACCAGAGCGAGTGGCTGCTGGCCGGGCTCGCCGCCAGCCGCGCCACCTGGAAGGTGGTCGCCGCCGATCTCCCGCTCGGGCTGCTGGTGCCGGACAACCCGAGCGGCGTGGAGGCGGTGGGGCAGGGCCGGCCGGGTGCCCCCCTGGGGCGCGAGGTGGAAATCGCGGACCTCCTCGCCGGCCTCCGCCGGCACCGGGTCCGCAATGTGGTCTGGGTGACTGCTGACGTCCATTACACGGCGGCGCACCACTACCACCCGGACCGGGCCGCCTTCACCGATTTCGCCCCGTTCTGGGAGTTCGTCTCCGGGCCGTTGAACGCCGGAACGTTCGGCCCGAACACGCTCGACCCCACCTTCGGCCCCGAGGCTGTTTTCGTGAAGGCCCCTCCGGCGGGTCAGTCCAACCTGCCGCCCTCGGCCGGTCTGCAGTTCTTCGGCCGCGTGCACCTCGATCCCGGTGGCGGGCTCACCGTGGAGCTGCGGGACTCCGGCGGTGCGGTGTTCTGGTCGACCACGCTCGCCGCCGCCTGACCGGCCGCAGCCCCGGGCAATCTGCTCGGGCCGGCTGGCCGTCGTCACCCCAGCCACCCCGGGAGGACATCAACCGGCCCGGGTCCGTAGCCGACTCCGGCTACGGACCCGGATCCGTGTCTGCGGTCAGCTGATGGTCCGGCTGACCCGGACGAACAGGTGGTGGAAGCCGGCGATGCCACCGAA
>NZ_CDWRCM010000144.1:6247-8103 GCF_977927585.1 Frankia sp. CcWB2
CAGGCCGCCGATCTCCAGCACCTGGACGCGGGCCAGCGCGTCGGCGGTCGTGGTGTCCGAGGACGGCAGGTTGGCGAGGGCCTTGGCGAACGCCTCGTCGAAGCTGAGTGCGGGTGACAGTCCGATGGCCTCTTCCGCCCCTGCCTCGGTCCCCGCCTCCGCCTCCGGCGCGGCGGTCCGGTGAGCGATCCCGCGAACGGTGTCGACGTAGCCGGCCAGTTCCTTGCCGCAGGGCTCGATGTCGACCTGGTCGGTGCCGTCGGCGTGATGGACGGTGATCCGGGGTTGATCCTCGGGGTAGCGAACCATCTCGGCGTAGCGGTATGGCGTGACCACCTGCGGGAAGACGCCGGGCCGCGCGCGGCGCTCGAGGTCGAACTGTTGCGGGAAGATGCGCACCCTGCTCTCGGCGATGTCGACGTCGAATCCGGGCGTGGGCAGGTCGCCTTCGGCGACGATCAGCACGTACGGCCCTTCGCGGAAAGCACTTATTCTGGTCCGACTGGCCAGTTCACGACGACTCATGGCTTCTCCCAACGGCGGAGGAATGGGTCCGGAAGTGGTTCCCCTCGATGGCATTCTCGTACGTCGTGTGGCCGGACGGCTGCCGTTGCCGTATAGCCGACAGGCCCGGGTCCGAGCCCGAGCGGGGTACCGGTACATTCGCCTGTAAAAGGATAACGGGTCCTGACGTCAACCATGCCGTTCGCGGGCAGGTACCGGTTCGCGAGCGTGGAACCCGGCGGGGAGGTGACGGGCATGGGTGACATTCTGGTCGGGACAGCTTCCTGGACGGACCCGACGCTGCTGAGGTCCGGATGGTACCCACCGGAGGTCACCAGCGCCGAGCAGCGGCTGCGCTACTATGCCCGGCAGTTCCCGCTGGTCGAGGTCGACTCCACCTACTACGCGCCGCCGGCGGAGCGGACGGTGCGGACGTGGGCGACGCGCACCCCGGCCGACTTCACCTTCAACGTCAAGGCTTTCTCGCTGCTCACGGGGCATCCGACTCGCCCGGGCGCGCTGTACAGGGACCTGCGCGACGTTGTCGGGCCGGATCGGAGGAACCTCTACGTCCGCGACCTGGACGCCAACGTCGTCGACGAGGTGTGGGAGCGGTTCCTCACCGCGCTGGCACCGCTCACCGAGGCCGGCAAGCTCGGCGCCCTGCTCTTCCAGTTCCCGCAGTGGTTTCCGATCAGCGCCGCGAACAATCGCTACATCCTGGAGTGCCAGCGCCGGTGCCGGCCGGTGCGGATCTGCGTGGAATTCCGTAACCACACCTGGATGGACGAACGCAACCGTGAGGAGACACTCGATTTCCTCGCCTCTCAGGCGATTCCGTACGTGTGCGTCGACATGCCCCAGGGCTATCCGAGTTCGATTCCGCCGGTGCTCGCCGCGACTGCCGATCTCGCGGTCGTCCGGTTCCACGGTCACAGCGAGCGGTGGACGAGCAAGGACATCCACGAACGCTTCGGCTACCGCTACAGCGAGGACGAACTGCGCGCATGGGCCCCGAGGATCCGGGAGCTGGCGAACGGCGTCGCCACGACCCACGTCCTCATGAACAACTGCTATGCCGACTATGCGCAGCGCAACGCCAGACAGTTGGCCGACCTGCTGGCCCGGCTCGACTCTCGCGAGAACCGTGGTCGTCGGAGGGACGAACAGAGTTCCCGTTTACGTCCCAGAGTCGGTGGCAGGGCGTCACGCTCGTTGGCCGACTTGTCCCAATCCGGAGCCGTTGGGGAGCCGATCGGTTACGATCCGCCTGGGTTGCAGGGCGGGAGGTGATCCAGTTTGGCGGAGCCGGGAACGTCGGCGCACTATGAGCGCCTCGCCGACGCGTACGA
>NZ_CDWRCM010000144.1:8200-8795 GCF_977927585.1 Frankia sp. CcWB2
CCAGAACTGGACCTACAGCGACGCCTTCCTCGACTGGATGGCCCGGGAGATGGCCGGGGCGCTCACCCTGACCTCCCACGATCGGATCATCGACGTCGGGTGCGGGACGGGACTGTACACCCGCCGGGTTTTCGAGATCGTCCGGCCGTTGACGCCGATCCTGTGCGCCGACCCGTCCGAGGGGATGCTGAGCCAGCTGCCTTCGGATCCCGGTCTTCGCCCGGTGCACGCCTCGGCGGAGCAGCTCGTCGGCGCGGCCAGCCCCGACGCGACGACGGCCGTCGAGCCCGGTTCGCTCGACGTGGTGATGATCAAAGAGGCGATCCACCACGTGGCCCCCGCCGACCGCCCGCGGGTCATCGCCGGGCTCACCGACCTTCTCGGCGACGGCGGCCGCTTCCTCATCGTGATGTTGCCGACTCGGATCTCGTACCCGCTGTTCGTCGCGGCCCTGGAGTGGTTCGAGGAGCTGCAGCCGGACCCTGCCGACATCGCGGACCACATGCGCGATGCGGGCCTGACCGCGAGTCTTACGTACCGCGACTACCCGTTGAGCATCCCGAAGGACCGGTACCTGGCGATGGTGCGCAGTCGG
>NZ_CDWRCM010000144.1:9324-10644 GCF_977927585.1 Frankia sp. CcWB2
TACATGTCGTTGCTCTCGACGTTCGAGGATGACCAGATCGAAGCAGGCGTGGCCGAGATCGACGCCTGCCATCCGGAACCGGTGCTGTTCTTTCCCGACCGGTTCGCCTTCGTGCTCGGTACCCGGAGGAGGACCGTCTCGTGACCGAGACCGTCGATGACCGTCTTCATCGGCTGCAGGGCGAGCTCAACGGTCATGATCGGATCGCGCGACATCTTGGTCTCGACTTCACCCGGCCGATCAAGTCGTTGGGTGACGGCTACCCAGAGAACACCGTCTCGCTCATCGGGAAGATCGCCGAACGGCTGCTGAAGCAGCTGTGGACCCATCATGAGGTTCCGGGCGACCCGTCCGGCAAGGCGCTGAACGATCTGATCAAAGGTTGCCGGCCGCATATCCGCAGCACCAACGTCATCAACGCGTTCACCGACATCCAGCGGCTTCGGAACCGCTCGTCGCATGACGGTTATGAGATCGCCGAGGAGGACGGCCTTCTCGCCGTGCGCCGGCTCTTGGACGTCTTGGACTGGTTCACCAGCACCGGTGTCACCGCGATCATCGGTGACGCGCCCAGCCTTGATCTGCTAGTCGAGCGGAAGGCCGAGTTCCTCTCGGGCCTATACGCGACGCTGGGGTACAAGGCGATCAAGCGGTTCGAACTGTCCGAGAGCACCGTCTACCAGCTGTTCTGCCGGCAGATCGGGTTGCAGGCCGAGTATGTGGAGATCATGCTCAGTTGCAGCCTGGAAGAGCTGAACCAGCTTCTCACCACGACCGGCGGCGAGATCCTCAGTACCCAGCTCCCGAAGCACACCCGGTTCCTGATCGTCGAGGACGAGCCGTCCGAGGATGTGGCGCCGTTCGCGGACGGTGAGATCCGCATCGTGGCCTACGAGCGGTTTGTGGAGAGGATCGTCGACGTACCGTCGCACCTGTCCGCCCTGACGGTCAGCTACCCGGAGACGAGACCCCGTGACGTAGAGCCGCTCAGGATCGCCGGGGATGTGCTGGAAGCGGACCAGCACACCGGCGAGATGACGGTCACCGAGACGTCCGACGCCGGGGAGATCTTGCGCCGCCTCGTGAGAACCTCGGCGAACATCCTCGTCATCGGTGGTCCGGGCAGCGGGAAGACGACGCTGCTGAAGCAGCTCGCGGCGGACGGTTCGGAACCCGCACGGCATCGCTACCGCTTCTACCTGGACATGAGCCTGAAGGAACCCGAGGAGGAGTTCGGTGACTTTGTCACCCGGACCCTCAACCCGTACATGACGGTTCTGCGGAACCGGGTCTTCGACGTCTTCCTGTACCTGATCCGGG
>NZ_CDWRCM010000144.1:10944-13386 GCF_977927585.1 Frankia sp. CcWB2
CGGCTCCGTGCTGTGCGTGCTCGACGCGATCGATGAGGCGGTGCCGAACACGAGCCTGGAGGCGTTCCTCGGTGTGTTCTCCGACGTCTCGCAGGCGCTGTCGGCGGAGTCGACGGTCGTGATGTCGTCCCGCTACTCGTTCCTCGCCGACTCGCCCGAGGTCCGCCGGCTGCTGAACAGCTCGTCGCTGATCTCGGAGCAGCTCGTCCAGCAGCTGCACGCGAACGGCGTCGATCCGCTGGAGCTTCCGCAGTTCAGCGTGGTCCGGCTCGGTGACCTGAAGCTGCACGCGGACGAGCGGGTCTACTCGGTCTCGCCGCTGGAACTGCGGCTCGCTCAGCAGACCGGCCAGCTCGCGCGGAGGCCCGCCGCGGATGCGGCCAGGCACCTCGTGGACCTGGTGCCGGCCCGCATCGGGCAGGTCCTGAACACCGCCGGGCTCGCCGATCTCCGGCCCAGGCTGGAGAGTTACTTTGGCCCGGCATTCCTGGCCGATCAGGCGGTGTTCACTCTGGCGGACCTCTGCACCCACGTCGGCATCGAATGCTTCGCCGAGGGACGGGTCACGCTGGAGACGTTCCTGCTCGCGCCCCTGTTCCGCCCGGCCGGCGCCGGCACGGTGGCGTTGGTGCACACCGTTTTCCAGGAGTATTTCGCCGCGCGCTACCTGCGGACCGCGGCCGGACGGGAAGCCGCGGGCAGCAACGCCGAACCGATTCTGACCGAGCAGGTCCGGGAGTTCCTCGTCCACCTCGGCGCCGAGACGATCCCCGCGCCCCCGCGGACGCTCCCGGCAGCGACGTACCTGGTCGGGCCGAGCCACCGCCTCCTCCTCCGAAAGATCGAGAAGCCGGTGCTGTTCGACGAGTTCCCCGTGACGGTCGGGCGGTACAAGGCGTTTCTCGCCGCGGTCGCCGAGCAGGGCTGCGCGCAGTGGGATCATCCGGGCGCTCCGCCAGGCCACACCCACGAACCATGGCGGGAACGCTTGCGGAACCCGGAGTACTTCACCGATCCGGCGTACGACAACTACCCGGCGAACTGCGTTAACTGGTGGAGTGCCTACGCCTTCGCCCGCTTCGAGGGCAAGCGGCTGCCGACCTGCGTCGAGTGGGAGGCCGCCGCCCGGGGCACGGACGGCCGGCTGTTCCCCTGGGGAGACGACGTCGACCTGGCCGCGGTCAACTGCGCCGACGCGTGGAGCGGCCGGCCGTTGGTGACCTACGAGGTCTGGAAGCAGGAGATCGACGGTGGCCGGTTGCGGGACTGCGCCCCGACTCCGGTGACCGATCATGCGGCGAACCTGTCCCCGTTCGGGGTGCACGGCATGTCCGGCAACGTGTGGGAATGGACCGAGACCGTGTTCGACGGGATCAACTCTGCGGTGATCTGCGGTGGCTCCTACGACAACCCGTACCGGGCGGTGCAGACCTCGTCGAAGGCCCTGTACCTACGCCGGGGCAGCAGTAACGCCGTCGGGTTCCGCTGCGTGCGGGAGGTCGCGTGACCATGACCGGCGTGCCGGACAGCGGGCAGCGGTTCGGCCGGATCGTCGATCGCCAACCGCTGGGCAGCGGACCCCACCGGGTCACCGCGACCTACCTGGTTCGCGACGACGAGACCGGCGAGATCCACGGCTTCGACTACAGCGACATCGTCACCGAAGGATTCCGCACGATCATCGTCGGGGAGCGTGTGCGTTTCGAGGTCGCCCCGTCCACCGGCCGAGCCCATTTCGTGATCAGACTGGACCTTCCGGAGGTCGACGAATTCTACCGGTAGACCGTCCGGGACGGCATTCCTTCGTGGTCGTCTGTCCCGCCTTCCTCACCGGCGCCCCGGACTGGCCGGAAGGTCCGCTGCCGTTACGCCACAAGGAAATCGAAGCGACCACCGCCGCGCGCAGCACCTATTTCAGCGCCGCCTGCGCACGCATCCTCTACGGCACGCCTGACCGGCCGAGCCGCTGGCAGCGCACCGCACCCACCGGCGAGACGAACAACCCGATCTTCGGTACGGAGATCCTCCTACCCGACCCGGACCGGCCGGACCGCGCCTTCGTCATCGTCCATGTCCGCGTCCATGTCCACGTCCAGACCGGCGGGTCCGAGCTCCTCGACGTCCTGCGCGCCGTCGCCGGCCGGCGCGGCAGTGCGACCCCACCCCCTGACCTTGGCTCGGCGCTGCCCACCTGGGCCCGCCTGGCGCCGTCGGCCCGAGGGTTCACGATCGCGTTCCTGACCTTCCCCACCCTTCCCGAAGCCGACCCGCCGCGACCCGCTGACGCCGTCCGAATCGACTCCTGGTCGACCGCGGACACCTGGCTGTGGCATCTCGCGTCCCGTACCGCCAACGCCGACTACCCACCGGATCCCGACCACGCCGCCACGCACGACACACCAGAACGGCGAACAACATCCACACCCAGCTCCAACACCAACC
>NZ_CDWRCM010000145.1:0-828 GCF_977927585.1 Frankia sp. CcWB2
GCGCCTGACCGTGCAGTGGCAGGATCCGGGCGCCGGAGGCCGTCGCCCGAGCGGCCTCGTTCCTGGTGGTCACGGTGTTCCTGGTGGTCACGGTCTCCCTCGCGTGGTGGGTGTCCTGCGGCCGGCCAGCCACCGCGGCTCGGCTGTTCCTCGCTGTTACTCGTCGCCCCAGCCGTGGCCCTCCGGGTCGATCACGGCGGGGTCGACCCCCATCATCTCAGCCATCTCGTGGATGATCGCATCGAGGACGAGCTCGGCCAGGTCCTCGCTGTCGACGGCCCGCGCCTCGATCGGGCGGCGGTAGACGACGATGCGCCGCGGGGTGCCCGACCGACCCCTGCCGCTGGCCGGCTGGTAACGAGCGAGCGGGATCTCGTCATCGGTCACCGCCACCGGCGGTACGTCCTCGACGGCGAACTCGACGTCCGCGAGTTCGGTGGACCACCGGTGGTCGAGATGCTCGACGGCGTCCAGGACGAGATCGTCGAAGCGGTCGCCGCGGGTGGCGTAGGCGGGCACGTCCGGCGGAAGAAGAGTGCCCCGGATTCCACGGCCGCGCCGGTCGCGCCGCCGCCGTGGCGGGATCGGCCGGGCGACTGCCGGGAACCGCTCGGGCTCGCTCACCCTGTCAGCGTAGCGTTCAAGGATGGACGGTCGTCCGTCGATCGCGGTGAACTCCGCGCCGCTTCCGGCATCGCTCGGAGTGGTGCGCCGATCCGTGGGCGCGGTAACGACGGTTTCCGGTCACATCCCTGCGTTTCATCCCCTATCGCTACCAGCTCGAGGACGGTCCATGATCTCAAAATCGCTCTGGATACGTGCTGAAAG
>NZ_CDWRCM010000145.1:935-1623 GCF_977927585.1 Frankia sp. CcWB2
CGGGCCGCGATGGCATGGTCGACGCCGCGTGACGATTAGTCGTCGCGCCACGCGACACGACCCGAGGTGGTGGCCGTCGTCCGTTCCGGGGGCTACCGTCCGGAACGTGAAGCCTCGGCGCTGCTCCCGCTCGGCCTGTTCCGCAGCCGCGGTCGCCACGCTCACGTACGCCTACGCGGAGTCCACGGCGGTGTTGGGCCCGCTCTCCCCGTACGTCGAACCACACTCCTACGATCTGTGCGGCACCCACGCGGATCGGCTCACCGTGCCGCTTGGCTGGGCTGTGGTCCGGCTCGAGGCCGAGGCGCCCCGTGAGGGGGGTCGTGAGGTGGCCGGGGACGACCTGGAAGCCCTTGCGGACGCCGTGCGTGAGGCGTCCCGGCGGGGAGGGTCGGAGCCCCCGCAGGGTCCGCAGGCCCCACCCCCGGGTGGCCGGCGGGGTCACCTGCGGGCCGTTCCCAGTCCGTCCTGATCCGGAGCGATCCCACCTCTCGGCCGTCCCGGTCATGTGGTCGTCCCGATCTTCCGTTTGTCCTAGTACCGGTGGTCCGGTGAGTGGTTCGGCGCGACTTCGCCCGGACGCGGTCCTGGCGGTGCCGGACCCGGCGGATAAGGTCAACCGAGCCGGTCGCAGCAGTGGCCGCGCGGCCGGGGGGCACCATTCACCCGGTGCCGGGGGACACCAGGG
>NZ_CDWRCM010000145.1:2110-11615 GCF_977927585.1 Frankia sp. CcWB2
AGAAGGGGTTGGAAGGGATGCGTGACCTCTCGCGGATCTTCAAGGCGTACGACGTGCGTGGCGTGGTGCCGGCGGAGTTCGATGCCGACGTCGCCCGAGCCACCGGAGCCGCCTTCGTGCGGCTGCTCGGCGCCCCGCGGATCGTGACCGCGCACGACATGCGGGAGTCGTCGGTCCCGCTCGCCGAGGCCTTCGCCGAGGGGGCGGTCAGCCAGGGCGCGGACGTGATCGCCGCCGGGCTGGGATCCACCGATCTGCTCTACTTCGCCGCCGGTTCGCTGAACATTCCGGGTGCGATGTTCACCGCGTCGCACAACCCGGCGAAGTACAACGGCATGAAGCTCTGCCGGGCCGGCGCGGCACCCATCGGCCAGGCGACCGGGCTCGCCGACATCCGCGCGATGATCGAGGCGGGCATTCCTGCCGGTCCCGGTCGTCGCGGCACCGTGACCCGGCGGGACCTGCTGGACTCCTACGTGCGTCATCTGCGCACCCTGGTCGACCTGGCGGGGATCCGGCCGCTGACGGTCGCCGTGGACGCGGGTAACGGCATGGGCGGGCTGACCGTCCCGGCCACCTTCACCGGGCTGCCGCTGACAGTGATCCCGCTCTACTTCGAGCTGGACGGCTCCTTCCCGAACCACGAGGCGAACCCGATCGAGCCGGCGAACCTGCGGGACCTGCAGGCCGCCGTCCGCAGCTCCGGAGCCGACATCGGCTTGGCCTTCGACGGCGACGCCGACCGCTGCTTCGTCGTCGACGAGCGGGGGGAGATCGTCTCTCCGTCGACCATCACCGCCCTGGTGGCCGATCGCGAGCTGGCCCGGGAGCCGGGGGGCACGGTCATCCACAACGTCATCGTCAGCCGGGCGGTCCCCGAGTTGGTCACCGAGCGCGGGGGCGTCCCGGTCCGCACCCGCGTGGGCCACTCGTTCATCAAGGCCGAGATGGCCCGTACCGGCGCGGTCTTCGGTGGCGAGCATTCCGGTCACTTCTACTTCCGCGACTTCTGGCGGGCGGACTCCGGCATGCTCGCCGCGCTTCATGTGCTCGCCGCGTTGGGCGGCCAGGACCGGCCGCTGTCCGGGCTGCTCGGGGGGTACGCCCGTTACAGCGCGTCCGGTGAGATCAATTCCGAGATCGCGGACGCCGCGGCGGCGATGAACGTGATCGAGAAGGCGTACGCGCCGGACGCCGCCGACGTGGACTACCTGGACGGGTTGACGATCTCCTTCTCGGACGGATCCTGGTTTAACCTCCGCCCGTCCAACACCGAGCCGCTGTTGCGGCTCAACGTGGAGGGGCCCGACGACGCCACGATGCATCGGCTGCGCGACGAGATCTTCGCTCGCATCCGGAGCGGAAGGGAAGCCTGATGAGTCTCGACCCGCTGCTGTTGGAGATCCTCGTCTGCCCGTGCAGCAAGCACGGTGAGCTGCGGCCCGACGAGCTGGGCGGTGCCCCCGTGCTGGTGTGCCTCGCCTGCGGCCTGGCGTTCCCGGTGCGCGACGACATCCCGGTGATGCTGCTCGACGAGGCGGTCCCGTTCTCCGGCGCGCCGGCGTCGAACTGACGCCGCGGCCTCGACGTGTACCTCGACGAGGCGATCCTCGACGACACCGCCCGCATTGACGCCGGTCACGCCGGCGGTCTCCTGCCGCACATCGCCTCCGCCGCCCGCCAGGTCCGTCGCGGTGCCACCCTCGCCCAGGAGGCCGGGGTCGCTCGCCTTGCCGCTGACGGGCGGCCCCGGGCGGTCGTCGTGGTGGGGGTGGGCGGCGCGGCGCTGGCCGCCGGGGTGCTCGCCGCCGTCGCCGGGCCGGCCAGCCCGGTGCCCGTCATCGGTCACCACACCTACGGCCTGCCGGGCTGGGTGGGGGTGGCCGACGTCGTCCTTGCGGTGTCGGCGTCCGGTACCTCCGCGGAGACCTGTTCGGCGGTGGAGGAGGCGAACCGGCGCGGCGCGCGGGTGGCCGTGGTCGCCCCTGCCGACACCCCCCTGGCCCACCTGGCCGGGGTGGCCGGTGCGCCCCTCGTCGTGACCTCGGCGGAGCAGCCCGCTCGTGCCGCCCTGTGGTCGTTGTCGCTGCCACTGATCATCGTCGCCCGGGCCCTGGGTATCGCGCGGGTGGCGGACGAGGCGATCGAGGCGGCCGCCGTCCGCCTCGAGGACGTCGCGACCCGCTGCCGTACGTCCAGCGAGTCGTTCGTCAATCCGGCGAAGACGCTGGCGCTCGAGCTGGCCGGTACGTTGCCGATCATCTGGGGAACCTCACCGGTGACGAACGTGGTGGCCGAACGTGCCGTCACCCAGCTCGCGACGAACGCGAAGTATCCGGCCATCGCCGGGGCGCTGCCGCATCCCGCCCGCCACCAGGTCGCGCTGTTCGACGGTGCTTTCGGCGCGGGTCTCGCGGCTGGCGGCCCGGTGCGCGACGACTTCGACGACTTCTTCCGCGACCGCGCCGAGGAGGACGAGTCGATCCGGCTCCGCCTGGTCCTGCTGCGCGATCCCGACGTCGAACGCCTGGATGTCGCCCGGCAGGCCGAGGCGGCGGTGGCGGTGGCGGCCGAGCGAGGCGTCGGCGTCACCGAACTGCGCGCCGACGGCGGCGGGCCGCTGGAACGGCTCGCCTCACTCATCGGCCTGTTCGACTACACGGCCGTTTATCTCGCCCTAGCGATCGGGGTCGATCCCGTGCAGGTGCCCGCGGCCCACGACCTTAGGCGTTGACCAGGATCTCAGGCGCTGACCAGGCCGCCGGAAGGCTGGCTAGCGGCCGGCAGGCTGATCCCCTCTGCCGGATCCCGGTTCGACGCCGTTCTGAGGCTGCTGCGGCTGTCCCTGGTTCTGCCCGCTCTGGCCCGTGCCGGGCTGGGCGCCGCCTCCCTGTGGCTGTCCGCCCATGCCGGGAAAGATCTGCTGACCCAGGTTCTGCAACAAGTCGCCGAGGCCCTGACCGGGCGCCGGTGCTGGCGGGGTGTTCTGCAGACCTCCCTTGGTGCCGCGCGCGACGGTCGGATCGGCGCCGGGCAACGGGACCACCGGCCGGTTGGCCAGGGCGGCCCGCATCGACTTGCTCCAGATGATCGCGGGCAGGTCGCCGCCGAAGACATGGGGCCAGGTCCGGCCGTCGGCGACGACGCCCCGCAGCGGGTGGCTCTCCGCCCCCATGGGGTCGCCGACGGATACCGCCGCGGCGAGCTGCGGGGTGAAGCCGACATACCAGGCGGCCGAGAACTCGTCGGTGGTGCCGGTCTTGCCTGCCGAGGGGCGGTCGATGGCGGCCTTGGTCCCGGTCCCGCGGACCGGGACGCCGGCGAGCACACTGGTCACGGTGTCAGCAACACCCTTGGCGAGTACCTGTTCGCACTGCCGCGGCTGGGCGATGTCGATCGGGTCGTGGCTGGAGTCGATGGCCTCGGTGGCGAAGCGGGGCGTGCAGCGCACCCCGCCGCCGGCGATCGTCGCGTAGGCGTCGGCCATCTGCAACGGGGAGACGTACATGTACTGGCCGCCGCCGATGGCGGTGGCCCCGTCGGTGGAGCCGATCTTGTCTGCCTTCGGCGGTGTGACGCCCAGGCGTTTGGCCATCTCCAGGACCGCCGGGATGCCGGTCTTCTCCGCGAGCTGCACGTAGAAGGTGTTCACCGAGTCCCAGGTGCCCTTGGGGATGTCGTAGATGCCGGCCTCGGCGGGATCGGAGTTCGAGAAACCCCTGGGGCAGTCGCCCTCACCGCGGTCCAACGGGAACTTCTTGGTCTCGTAGCAGGCCGGGGAGTAGAAGGCCGTTGAGGTGCCGTAGCCCTGTTCGAGCGTGGCGGCGAGCACGAAGGTCTTGAACGTCGACCCGGGCTGGAAGGTGGCGCTGGTCGGCAGCGGTACCACCGTCTGGTTGACGGCTGTGTTCGAGCCGTACACCCGGTTCACTGCCATGGCGAGGATGTTGCCGGTGCCGGGCTGGATGACGACCTCGGTCGCCGACACCCGGCTGCTCGGTGACACGGTCGAGTTGACGGCGTCCTGCGCTGCCTGCTGCACCATTGGGTCGAGAGTGGTCCTGATGACCAGGCCGCCCTCGTAGATGCGTCGGTTGCGTTCCTCCAGGGTGGAACCGAGCGCCGGGCTCGCTCGCAGCTGGGACCGCACGTAGTCGCAGAAGAACGGCGCCGACGACGTCTCGCAGGAGTCCGCGGCCGGCGGCGGGGCCTTCACGACGTTCAGCGGCATCTGCTTCGTCGCCTCTGCCTGGGTGGTGGAGATATACCCCTCGGCGGCTATCTTGTCCAGCACGGTGTTGCGCCGGGCCAGCGCGGCCTCCGGGTAAGCGGCGGGGTTGTACCGGGACGGACTCTGCACGAGCCCGGCGAGCAGCGCCGCCTGTTCGAGAGTGACCTGGGAGATGGGCACCCCGAAGTAGTGCTCGGCGGCGGTGCCGATCCCGTACGTCCCGTCACCGAAATACGCGATGTTGAGGTATCGCTCCAGGATCTCGTCCTTGGAGAACCGCTTCTCGATGCCCAGGGCGTACCGGAGCTCCTGGATCTTGCGTTCCAGGGAGTTCCCGGCCGCGACCTCTCGCTCCCGCGTGGTGCGGGCGTTCTGCAGCAGCACGTTCTTGACGTACTGCTGGGTCAGCGTCGAACCGCCCTGAGAGACTCCGCCGGCCTCGCTGTTGCGCAGCGCGGCGCGGAAGACGCCCTGTGGGTCGACGCCGCCGTGCTGGTAGAAGCGGGCGTCCTCGATCGAGATGATTGCCTCGCGCATGATCTTCGGGATCTCGTTGCCGGGCACGACGATGCGGTTCTCGGCCCCGCGCAACATGGCGATCACTGATCCGTCGGCGGCCAGAATCGTCGAACTCTGCGGCAACGGAGGCGTGACGAGCTCGGCGGGCAGCCCGAGGAAGTGGTCCGCGCTTCCCTTGGCGAACAGGCCGACCGCACCGACGAACGGCAGGGACAACAACGCGACGACCAGCCCGAGAACGATCGCCGTCAGCCCCATCTTCTTCAGGACCCGACGCCGGTTCACGGGTGGACGGGGGATGAGCGGCCTGCCCGCTCCCCCGGCCCCGGCCCCGCCGGTCGCCGCCGGACCGTCGCCCGTGCCGCCGGGGGAGCGACGCGCGGAAGCGCCGTCGTCCGCGTAGGTGACGCCGCTCGCCATGTTGCCCGGCCTGGCGGATCGGGACGGCCTGGTGGATCGGGACGGCGCGGTGGATCGGGGCGGGGTGGGGGCACGTTCCGGCGCGACGGCGTGCGACGGGGCACCCGACCGGGCCGGCTTGCTCGGGTCGGCCGGCTTGCTCGCGCGGGGGGCGAGGTGGCTCGAGATGGAGTGCTCGACTCCCGTCCGACAGACGTCGACGTCACCCCCTCCGTGGACCGGCGCAAGGGCCGGAGTCTTCCTGGGACCTGTCCAGCATGCGTGAGCCGGCACTTGGTCGCTCACCGGCAGCACCGCCTCGAACCCGGTGCGACGTGGCAGCGGGTGCGCGCCGATTCGTGGCGGTTGGCGCGGACGGTCTGATTCGCAGGTAACGCTAGACGAGCGTTTCACCGGCGGACCAGCCGCCACGTCCGGTGTGTGCGGTACGTCCTACATTGTTTAGCAGACGTTAAGGAAATGTGGATCTGATGGTGCGTGCCCCGGCCGGTCCGGGCGGGTGCGGCCGGACGATGGGCTGGCTGGCTGCCGGGGACCGGTGAGGGCGGCCGGGTCACCGGCCCGGCGGGGGCTGCGGGGCCGTGGGATAGGGGGGTTGCGGGGATTGGTCCTGAGCCGTCGGGTACTGGGCCGTCGGGTACTGGGCACCCGGGTACGGGGCGAAGGCGGGGGAGGGTGTCGATCTCGGCCGGTTCGCCGTCAGCCGGTGGTAGGCACGCCGGGTTCGCTCGGCCAGCACGGCGGACAGGTAGGCCCAGCCCGGCGTGCCGGGCGGCGGCGGTGGTGTCACGACGGCTCGCACCTCCCGGACCAGCCCGCTGCCGAGGCATTCGAGGGCCTGCGGGGACAGCTCGTGTGCCCGGCCGAGGAACTGGCGGGCACGCAGGGCCAGAGCATCATCCAACCCGGTGAGGTCAAGGGTGGCGGCCCAGCCGACGAGCTGGGGCGGGACGGACGCCGGCACTCCGCCAGTGCGCGGCACGCTGGCCTGCAGGACGACCGTGCCGGCGAAGACGTCCCCCAGCCGCTTCGCGTGTTTCGACACCAGCATGCTGATCACTGCGGGCAGGCCCAGCAGCAGTCCGGGACGTTCGACGACCGCCCCGACCAGACCCCGGGCGAACGCGTGCCGGAAGTGGATGGGACCTCCGTCGTCGCGGACGACGCGCAGCCCCAGGGCCATCTTGCCGAGGGTCCGCCCGCGCGTCAGCGTCTCGCAGGTGACCGGGTACCCGAGCACGATGCCGACATAGACCAGCAGGAACACCGTGGCGATCAGGGCGTCGTTGTCGGGCCGCACGATCAGTAGGGCCGCGGCGCCGACCGCGTAGAGGATGTAGAGCTGGATGAGCAGGTCGAGCAGGCCGGCGATCAGACGGGAGCCCAGCCGAGCCACCCGCAGTTCGATGGTGATCGCTTCACCTGTGACGATCGCCTCACCCGTGAGGACACCCGTGCCGGCGAGACCGGCGGATCCCTTTCCCGTGACGACCTGGTTCATCTGGGCCCCCCGGGACCTCGATGGGTATCCGGACATCACTTTATGGCCTACGCCGCCCGGTTCGCTCCTCCTCGCCGGGTGGTGCCGCTGACAGCGGTGAGGACGGTTCGGACGCGTGCGGCTCGACGGTCTGCGAGGATCTCGACGGTCTGGGAGGATGAGGCCGTCATGGATCTTGATGCGTACGTCGCCGTGCACCGGCCGGAATGGGTCCGGCTTGGTCGGCTCGTCGACAAGGCCGGCCGGCCGCGGCGGATGGCACCGGACGAGCTCGACGAACTGGTCGAGTTGTACCAGCGCGCGGCTACCCACCTCTCGGTTATCCGCAGCCGGTCGTACGACACGACCCTGGTCGACGATCTGACGAACCTGGTGACGCGAGGCCGGGCGGCGGTGGGCGGCGCACCTGACCCCGGCTGGCACGTCGTCGGTCGTTTCTTCGCGGTGACGTTTCCGGTGGCCGTGTACGAACGCCGATGGTGGGCTGTCGCGACGGCGCTCGGCTCCCTGCTCGTCGCGCTGGCCGTCGGTCTGTGGGTCGTGCACGACGCCGAGGTACAGGCGAACCTGCGTGCGCCGGACGCGGTCGCGGATCTGTGCCGCCACGGCTTCGCGTCCTACTACACCGAGAATCCGGCCTCGTCCTTCGCTAGTCAGGTGTGGACGAACAACGCCTGGGTGTCCGCGCAGGCGGTGGTCTCCGGGGTGCTGCTGGGTCTCCCGACCCTGCTGGTCATGTTGCTGAACGCGCTGAATCTCGGCGTCGTCGGCGGATACATGACCAGCTGCGGGGAGAGCGGGCAGTTCTTCAGCCTGATCCTCCCGCACGGCCTGCTGGAGCTCACGGTCGTGTTCGTTGCGGGCGGGGTCGGGCTGCGTCTCGGTTGGACGATCATTGCACCGGGTCCGCGCAGGCGGGTGGAGGCCCTGGCCGCAGAGGGGCGCGCAGCGGTGGCCGTCACGATGGGGATGGCGCTCGTGCTGGCCGTCTCCGGGCTGATCGAGGCATTCGTGACCCCGTCGGGGCTGCCCACGGCGATCCGGATCGGGATCGGCGCGGTGGCGTTCGGCGGCTTCATCGCTTACGTCCGGCTGTACGGTAGCCGGGCGGCCGCGGCCGGAGAGACCGGTGACATCGACACCGGGCGCGGCGGCGCCGACCTGCTCCCGGTGGCCTGACCGCGCCGACCGGGGCCCGTGGCGGGCATCACATTTCTGGGGCGGCGGGAAGGCTGCCCGGCGATGTACCTGTTCGGTAGGTACAGGCGCGGCGCCCTGGGGTGAGCCGTGACGCCGACGAGAGGGAGCCTCATGACCACCGCGTTCGACCCGATCGATCTGGGCGGACTTCGCCTGGCAAACCGCATCGCACTGGCCCCCATGACCCGTAACCGGGCCCCCGGCGCAGTCCCGGCTCCGGCCACGGCCACCTACTACGCCCAGCGTGCCGGCGCCGGGCTCCTCATCACCGAGGGCACCCAGCCCTCCGTCGGTGGACAGGGTTACCCGAACACCCCGGGCCTGCACAGTGAGGAGCAGGTGCGGGCCTGGCAGCAGGTGACCGGCGCCGTGCACGAGGCCGGCGGAGTGATCTTTGTCCAGGTGATGCACGCTGGTCGCATCAGTCATCCCGACCTGCTGCCGGGCGGTCTCGTCCCGGTGGCCCCCTCGGCGGTCCGCCCGGCCGGCCAGGCGTTCACCGGCGAGGGTATGCAGGACTTCGTCATCCCGGCCGAGCTGACCGAGCAGGGCATCATCGAGATCATCGCCGATTTCGTCGCCGCGGCCCGTAACGCCGTCGAAGCCGGCTTCGACGGCGTCGAGATCCACGGCGCCAACGGCTACCTCGTGCACCAGTTCCTTGCCAGCGGCACCAACCGGCGCACCGACGGCTGGGGCGGCTCGGCGGTGGGTCGGATCCGGTTCGCTGTGGAGGTCACCCGGGCGGTCGCCGCCGCGATCGGCGCTCATCGGGTCGGCCTGCGGATCTCGCCGGGCACCACCTTCAACGACATCACCGAGGACGACGTGCGCGACACCTACGTCGCGCTGGTGGACGCGGTCGCTCCGCTGGGGCTTGCATACCTGCACATTGCGGAGAACACCGGGCGCGAGCTGACCCGAGAGCTGCGGGAGCGATTCGGCGGTCCGCTCGTCCTCAACCCGCTCACCCCCGACCACCCGACCGGGCCGGAGGAGCTGTCGCTCGTGGAGAACGGCACCACCGACATCCTCAGTTTTGGGACGCTGTTCCTGGCCAACCCCGACCTGCCCGTCCGGCTCGCGGCCGGCGGCCCGTTCAACTCGCCGGACCGCGCCACCTTCTACGGTGGCGACGAGCGCGGGTACACCGACTACCCGGCACTCGCCGATGCCGACGCCGATGCCGACTCTGTGGCCGTGACCGTGGTTCAGCAGGAGTCGCCCGAAGCCGGGCCGGTCGTCACCGCCTAGCGCGACAACCTGTACGCGCGCATGGCCGGGCGGTGGGAGGGGCATGGTGTGCCTTGGCCGGCTAAGAACCGCGGAAACCGGCCTCCTGGACAAGGGCGCGACGCGGTCGGTGCGATGTCCCGTGACGCCGCCTTGTCAGCGGCCATCCCTGGACCAGGCTGGTCAGAGTACCGTCTACCGCCACGGAACCACCCGGGGACACCGGGGCCGGCCCGGCCGGCACCTCGCGAAATCACCTTCGATGATTTCGCTGGGTAGTCGTCTAGATCTGGGTGGTCGTCTAGACTTGTCTTCCGCACGTGCGTGCGATGAGCCAGCTGCTTGATCTCTTGTTCGGATCACGTCGGGGTGACCGCGATCGGTAGTGACGGGTCTGGGAC
>NZ_CDWRCM010000146.1:0-2588 GCF_977927585.1 Frankia sp. CcWB2
CTCGTATACGCGCATTTTCTGACTACTGGCTGGCGGCACCCGCTCCAGTCCAGCGCCGCCGGCGAATCTGGGGGACCGAATTCGGGGGACCTGAATACGGTCTGCGCTCCCTGGACCGTGACTGGCTCCCCAAAACTCGGCTGCCCGGGCACCCTGCCCGGAGCCCGGCAGGTCGCGGGAGCGGCCGGCTTCCGCCTCCTGGTCATGGTGGCATCTATTGTATGGATGTCCTACTATCGGGAAGCTAAGGGTTCTAGGTATCTCCGTCCGCCACATCGTCCCCGGGAGCCGCTTCGATGTCCTCCGACGCGATGTCCTCCGACGGCCGGCACGAGCCGGCTGCCGCGCTGCACACACCAGTTCATCCGGTCCGGATCGTGACGGCGGCCTCACTCTTCGACGGGCATGACGCGGCGATCAACATCATGCGTCGCCTGTTGCAGGCGCAGGGCGCCGAGGTGATCCATCTCGGGCATGACCGCAGCGTCGAGGAGGTCGTCACCGCCGCGATCCAGGAGGACTCCCAAGGGATCGCCCTGTCGTCCTATCAGGGCGGGCATGTCGAGTACTTCAGCTACCTCATCGAGCGCCTCCGCGCGCGCGGAGCAGGCAACGTCCGGGTCTATGGCGGCGGCGGCGGGGTGATCGTGCCGGCGGAGATCGACCTGCTGCACGCGCGCGGGGTCGCGCGCATCTTCTCCCCGCAGGACGGGCAACGGCTCGGTCTCGCGAAGATGATCAATATGATCATCGAGGCCTGTGACGTCGATCTGACGGAGGACGGGCCGAAGCTTGATGCGGTGGCGGCTGGTGAGGACGGCGCGCTCGCCCGGGCGATCACCGTGCTCGAGGTGGGCCGGGACCCGCGACTCGCGGCGGCGCTGCAGGACGAGGCCGCCTGCCGGCCGCGGGTTCCGGTCCTCGGTATCACCGGCACGGGTGGTTCGGGAAAGTCCTCACTCACCGACGAGCTGATCCGGCGCTTCCGCCTCGACCAGGGCGACAGCCTGCGGATCGCGGTGCTCGCCATCGACCCCAGCCGTCGGCGGGGCGGCGGTGCATTGCTCGGTGACCGCATCCGGATGAACTCCCTGGGTGACGGCACAGCAGGGAACGTGTTCTTCCGGTCCCTGGCGACGCGAGCGGGGGGCAGTGAGGTTCCGGCTCCCTTGGCGGATGTGATCACGGCCTGCCGGGTGGCCGGTTACGATCTGGTGATCGTCGAGACGCCGGGCATCGGGCAGGGTGACGCGGCGATCGTTCCGTTCTGCGATGTTTCGCTGTACGTGATGACACCCGAGTACGGTGCGGCCTCACAACTCGAGAAGATCGATATGCTGGACTTCGCCGACGTGGTGGCGGTGAACAAGTTCGAGCGGCGCGGCGCCGAGGATGCCCGGCGTGACGTCGCCCGGCAACTGGTGCGCAACCGGCAGACGTTTGACCAGTCCTGGGAGGACATGCCCGTCTTCGGCACCTCGGCCGCCCGGTTCCACGACGATGGGGTGACCGCCCTGTATCAGCACCTCGTCGGGCGGCTACGCAAACACGATCTGTCTACCGTGTCCGGCTCGTTGCATCCGGTGCACGGGCGGACCTCCACCGAGCTGACCACGGTCATTCCGTCCGCCCGGGTACGCTACCTGGCCGAGATCGCCGAGACGGTGCGGGGCTATCACGCCGAGACCGAGCGCCAGGCACTGCTGGCCCGCCGTCGTGAGCATCTGACGACGGCCCTTGCGGCACTGGCCAGCGATGGCGCTGGCGCGGCGCCGGCGGAGCCCACCACCCTCGCCATGCTGCGCGACGAGGCCGAAGCCGCCCTGGCTCTCTGGACGAGGGAGCTCCTGGCGCAATGGCCGGCGATCGTCGAGGAACGTCAGGGCGAGAAGATGACCTATCTCGTCCGGGGAACCGAGATCCACACCCCGCTGGTGCGCACCACGCTCAGCGGGACTCCGGTCCGGCGGGTGGCGGTACCCGCCATCGACGACGACGCTCGCCTGATCCGCTTCCTGCGGCGTGAGAACCTGCCGGGCTATTTCCCCTTCACCGCCGGCGTCTTTCCGTTCAAACGGGCCGGAGAGGCCCCGGCGCGAATGTTCGCCGGTGAAGGTGACCCCTTCCGGACCAACCGCCGGTGCCGCTTCCTCTCCGCCGGCTCGCCCGCGACCCGCCTGTCCACCGCCTTCGACTCGGTGACCCTCTACGGCCGCGATCCCGCGTCCCAGCCCGACGTCTATGGCAAGATCGGCACGTCGGGCGTGTCGATAGCGACGTTGGACGACATGAAGGTCCTGTTCGCCGGGTTCGATCTGTGTGATCCGTCGACCAGCGTCTCGATGACCATCAACGGCCCGGCGCCGACGATCCTGGCGATGTTCCTGAACGCCGCGATCGACCAGCGCCTAGACGCCTTCCGCGCCGAGCACGGCCGGGAGCCGAGCGCGGACGAGGCCGCCGAGGTCCGGGCCCGCACGCTGGCCACGGTCCGTGGCACCGTGCAGGCGGACATCCTCAAGGAGGACCAGGGGCAGAACACCTGCATCTTCTCCACCGAGTTCGCGTTGCGGGCGATGGCGGACGTG
>NZ_CDWRCM010000146.1:2816-3483 GCF_977927585.1 Frankia sp. CcWB2
CAGGAGTGGTTCATCGAACACGCGGTCCGGAACTTCTACTCGGTATCGATCTCCGGCTATCACATCGCCGAGGCCGGCGCCAATCCTATCAGTCAGCTCGCGTTCACCCTGGCCAACGGCTTCACCTACGTCGAGGCCTATCTGGCCAGAGGGATGCGCATTGACGATTTCGCCCCGAACCTGTCGTTCTTCTTCTCCAACGGGATGGATGCGGAGTACACCGTCATCGGGCGGGTGGCTCGCCGGATCTGGGCGGTGGCCATGCGGGAGCGATACGGTGCCGCCCCCCGGTCGCAGATGCTGAAGTATCATGTACAGACGTCGGGCCGGTCGCTGCACGCGCAGGAGATGGCCTACAACGATATCCGGACCACGTTGCAGGCGCTGTGCGCGATCTACGACAACTGCAACAGCCTGCACACCAATGCCTACGACGAGGCTGTGACGACTCCTACGGAGAACTCCGTCCGCCGCGCGTTGGCCATCCAGATGGTCATAGATCAGGAATGGGGACTCGCCGCCAACGAGAATCCCCTGCAGGGATCGTTCATCGTCGATGAACTGACCGACCTGGTCGAGGAGGCGGTGCTCGCCGAGTTCGAGCGGATCAGCGACCGCGGCGGTGTACTCGGCGCGATGGAAACCGGCTATCAGCGGGGACGCATCC
>NZ_CDWRCM010000146.1:3729-11402 GCF_977927585.1 Frankia sp. CcWB2
GAGTCGATGCTGTACGAGCGGCGCAAGCACGACGGCACCCTGCCGATCATCGGGGTGAACACGTTCCTGCGGCCCGAGTCGGCCGGCACCGATCCCGACTCCGAGGGAGGTCCGATGGAGCTCGCGCGGGCCACGGAGGAGGAGAAGCAATCTCAGCTCACTCGGCTGGAGGAGTTCCACCGCCGGCACGGCGCCGAGGCGGGCGCCGCCCTGGAACATCTGCGGGAGGTCGCCAGGAGCGGGGGGAACACGTTCGCGGCGCTGATGGAGGCGGTCCGCGTCTGCTCCCTCGGGCAGATCTCCCAGGCATTCTTCGACGTGGGTGGGCAGTATCGCCGTAACGTCTGATTATGTCCCGGGTGGCGCCCGCCGTTACATCGATCGGCGTTACGCTGGTCGGTGCGCCGGGCGCCGCGGCAATCTCCGGGTACGCATGAATCTTTGCCAGCGCGTCCGTCCTGGGGTGCAATGGACGCTGCCCGCCGCGACGGTCCCCGGCTGCCAGGCCGGGCGGGAACCGTCCCATGAAGTGCAGGAGCGTCGACAAGTCGTGGCCACCCCGAAACCGTTGCCAACCGACCCCATAGCGGAGGCCCATCGGCACTGGACTGCCCACGGCTGGGGGGCGGCCGCGGACGGCATGGCAGCGGTCACCTCCCTGATGCGGGCGCAGCAGATCGTCCTCGCCCGGGTTGACGAGGTCCTGCGCCCCCTCGACCTGACCTTCGCGCGCTATGAGCTGCTGATGCTGTTGATGTTCAGTCGGGCCGGATCGCTGCCCCTCAACAAGATCGGAAGTCGGCTGCAGGTCCATCCGACCAGCGTCACCAGCGCGGTCGACCGGTTGGAGGCGAGGGGGCAGGTGCGGCGTACCCCGCATCCTACGGACCGGCGGGCGATTCTCGCGAAGATCACCGAGGAGGGCCGGGCCACTGCCATGGCCGCGACCGAGAAGCTCAACGACACCGTCTTCGCCGATCCCGGGCTGGGTGACGGCGGGGTGCGCACGCTCATCGACCTGCTGACCGATCTGCGCCGGGCCGCCGGCGACTTCTGATCCGACGGTCGCCCCGGAGATCGGTGTGATCCGCTCTCCCGTCGCCGTCGGCCCGTCCGCGACTACCCTCTAAAGCTGTGACCTACCTCGACCACGGGGCGACGACGCCGATGCGACCGGAATCGCTCGCCGCGTACACCGCGGTGCTTGCCGATACCGGCAATGCCTCGTCTCTGCATGCCAGTGGCCGCCGTGCCCGCCGCATCGTCGAGGAGTCCCGCGAGACGCTCGCCGGAGTGCTGGGCGCCCGCCCGTCCGACGTGGTGTTCACCGGAGGCGGTACCGAAAGTGACAACCTCGCCCTGAAGGGTCTGTACTGGTCACGCCGCCGGGCCGAACCGGGCCGGCGGCGGGTACTGGTCAGCGCCGTCGAGCACCGGGCCGTCCTGGACACCGCCGACTGGCTCGGCCGGGCGCAGGATGCCGAGGTCGAGCTGCTCGCGGTCGATGCCGCGGGAACCGTGCATCCGGACACCCTCGCCGCCGCCCTCGACCGGGATCCGGACTCGGTGGCCGTCGTGTCGGTGATGTGGGCGAACAGCGAGGTCGGCACCGTTCAGCCGATTGCCGAGCTCGCGACGATCGCGCACCGTCACGGCGTGCCCTTCCACACCGATGCCGTGCAGGCGTTCGGCCAGATCCCGATCGCCGTCACCGACGAGGGCCCCGACGCCATCACGGTCAGCGCGCACAAGATCGGGGGGCCGATCGGTGTCGGTGCCCTGGTGGTGCGCCGGGGATTGGCGATGGAGCCGCTGACCCACGGCGGCGGTCAGGAGCGCGACATCCGGTCCGGAACGCTGAACACGGCCGGGGTGGCGGCGTTCGCGGCGGCCGCGGCAAAGGCGTGCGCCGAGGCGCCGCAGGAGAGCGTCCGGCTGGCGGCCCTGCGTGACGACCTGGTGCGCCGGGTCCGGGCGGAGGTCCCGGAGACGGTGCTCAACGGCGCCCCGCTGCTCGGGGACGGCGGCGGTCCAGGGCCGCACCGGCTGCCGGGAAACGCCCATCTGACCTTCCCCGGCTGCGAGGGAGACTCGCTGCTGATGCTGCTCGATGCCTGGGGGATCGAGTGTTCCACCGGCTCGGCCTGCTCCGCCGGAGTGGCGAGGCCGTCGCACGTGTTGCTCGCGATGGGAGCGGATGAGGCACACGCCCGCGGATCGCTGCGGTTCTCCCTCGGGCACACCTCACGGGCCTGCGACGTCGACGCGCTGGTCGCGGCGATCGGGCCGGTCGTCGAGCGGGCGAGCCGTGCGGGGGCGCTGGCCGGCACGAGCGGCAGCCTGAGCGGCACCTGAGATGCGATGCCCATGATGCCTCGCTCCCGTCCACGTGGTTCCCTGAGGTTCGGCGGAGATTCGGGGAGGTGATGGTCTGATGCGGGTGCTCGCCGCGATGTCCGGCGGGGTCGACTCCGCCGTCGCCGCCGCCCGGGCGGTCGACGCCGGTCACGACGTTACCGGGGTGCATCTGGCGTTGTCGCGCTCGCCGGAGTCGGACCGGACCGGAGCCCGCGGCTGCTGCACCATCGAGGACGCCCGGGACGCCCGGCGGGCCGCCGACATCCTCGGCATCCCGTTCTACGTCTGGGATCTCGCGGACCGGTTCGAGACCGACGTCATCGAGGAGTTCGTCGAGTCCTACGCGGCCGGTCGCACGCCCAACCCCTGCGTGCGCTGCAACGAGCGCATCAAGTTCGCGGCCGTACTCGACAAGGCCCTCGCGCTCGGCTTCGACGCCGTCGTCACCGGGCACCACGCCCGGCTCGATCCGGACGGCACCCTGCGCCGCTCGGTGGATCCGGACAAGGACCAGTCCTACGTCCTGGGAACGCTGCGTCCCGAGCAGCTCGCCGCCGCGCGGTTCCCGCTCGGGGATTCCACCAAGGCCCAGGTGCGGGTAGAAGCGGCCGAGCGTCGCCTCGCCGTTGCGGACAAGCCGGACAGCCACGACATCTGTTTCATCTCGCATGGGGACACCGGTGGCTGGTTGCGCGAGCGGCTCGGCCCGCGGCCGGGTCCGGTCATCGATGCGACGACTGGGCAGACGCTCGGGCACCATGACGGCGCCTACGCCTTCACCGTGGGTCAGCGTCGCGGGCTGAAGCTCGGGCGGCCGGCCTCAGACGGCCGGCCGCGCTATGTGCTGGACATCTCCCCGGTGACGTCGACGGTCACCGTCGGACCGGCCGAGGCGCTCGACGTGCGCCGACTCGTGGCGGACCGGGCGGTCTGGCCGCACGAGGGGGCCGTATCATGTCTGGCCCAGGTGCGGGCGCACGGCGGGGTGGTACCGGCGGTGGCGCAGGCGCGCGGCGAGGAGCTCGTCGTGACGCTGACGACGCCGGTCCGCGGCACGGCCGCCGGCCAGGCGGTGGTGCTGTACGACGGTGACCGGGTGCTTGGCGGAGGGCACATCCGCACTACCGGTGGTTAGCCGGGCGCCTGGTCGGCGGGCCGTCGACGGAGCGGGCCCGGAGCGGACGTGGCCGGGGATCTCCCGCGGACTCCCGGAAGATGTCAAGACATGAGTACTGACGCTGCACGGATGTGGCCGGCCGGCGCGGCCACCGGGGTGGGCTCGCTGCCGGGAACGGATGCGGCCCAGGCCGTCAAGCTGGTCTTCGACGAGCTGCCGGACCTGCCGTATCTGCCCGAACTGCCGGCCAGGGGACCCGGGGGTGCGATGGTCGGGCGGGCGGCGGCGATCCTCGTCGACATGCCGGTGGACCTTCAGCCGGCCGGCTGGCGGCTGGTTCCCCGACCCGGCCTGGACCTGCGCCGGTCACGGGATCTGCTCGAACGCGACCTGGACGCGTTGACGGAGGTCGCCGCCGGCTACGCGGGACCCTTCAAGATTGCCGCGACCGGCCCGTGGACGCTGGCGGCCGAGCTGGAGCTTCCCCGCGGGCACAAGGCGTTGTCAGATACCGGCGCGACCCGTGACATCGCCGACGCACTGGCCGCGGGGCTCGTCGAACAGGTCGAACAGATCGCCCAGCGCGTCCCGGGGGCGCGGATCCTGGTCCAGTTCGACGAGCCATCGCTGCCGGCGGTGCTCGCGGGCCGGATCCGCACTCCGAGCGGGTTCTCGGTGCTGCCCGCGGTCGAGGAGGGCTTGGTCGTGGAGCGGCTGCGGATCCTGCTCGGTGGCCTGCGGGCGCTGCCGGCGACCGGCGGAGTCGGGGTGCACTGCTGCGCTCCCGCGGTGCCGCTGGCGGCGTTGCGCGCGGCGGGCGTGGACTTCGTCGGTCTCGACGTCACCGCGCTCACCCAGGCCGAGGACGACGCCGTCGGCGAGATCGTGGAGGCCGGAGTGCGGTTGATGGCGGGTCTCGTCCCCACCAGGCCGATTTCACCGGCCGCGCCGATTTCACCGACTGGACCGGCCGCACCGGCTGGTGCAGCCGGACGGGCTGTGTCGGCCGCACCGAAGTTGTCGGATGCCCGCCGTACGGTCGAACCCGTCATCGCACTGTGGAGCCGGTTGGGATTCCGGCCCGAGCAGCTCGGGGAGGTGGTCGCCGTGACGTCGACCTGTGGCCTGGCGGGCCTGGGAACGGACGATGCCAGGACGGTGATGCGCCACTGCCGGAAGGCGGGGCGGGTTCTGGTCGACGCGCCGTCGTGAGCGCGACAACCGGCACGGCCGGTACAGCCGACGAATCCGGCGTGGCTTCGGCGGCGGCTTCGGCGGACGAGCGGGCCCGCGCCGCCAGCCTCGCCCGCGAGCTCGACGAGCACGCGTACCGCTACTACGTGCTCGACTCCCCGACGATCTCCGATGCCGAGTACGACCGGTTGATGGCGGAGCTCGCCGCGCTGGAGGAGCGGCATCCCGACCTGCGCACGCCGGACTCGCCGACGCAGAAGGTGGTCGGTTCCTACTCGACCCTGTTCACCCCGGTCGAGCATCTCGAACGGATGCTGTCCCTGGACAACGTCTTCGACGACGACGAGTTCCACCAGTGGGCGGCGCGCGTGGCCCGGGAAAGCGAGGTCGACGCCTGGCTCTGCGAGCTGAAGATCGACGGGCTTGCCGTGGACCTCGTCTACGAGGACGGTTACCTGGTGCGTGCCGCGACGCGCGGCGACGGCCGGACGGGGGAGGACATCACCCCCAACATCCGCACCCTGGCGAGCGTGCCGGTGCGGCTGCGCGGGCCGCGGGTGCCCGAGCTGCTGGAGGTGCGGGGCGAGGTCTTCTTCCCGACCGCGAAGTTCGCCGAGCTCAACGCCGGGCTGGTGGCCGCGGGGGGCAAACCGTTCGCGAACCCGCGTAACGCCGCGGCCGGATCCCTGCGGCAGAAGGATCCCCGGGTCACCGCCACCCGGCCGCTGGAGATGATTGTCCATGGCCTGGGCGCGCAGCGCGGCTTCGAGGCCACGTCCCAGTCGGCGGCCTATGCCCGCTTCGCGGAGCTCGGGCTGCCCGTCGCCACCCACTTCGAGGTCCTGGCGGCGGTGCCCGGCGTGCTGGACTACGTGCACCGGTGGGGCGATGCGCGCCACGGCGTGGTGCACGAGATCGACGGAGTGGTCGTCAAGGTCGACTCGTTCGCCCTGCAACGCCGGTTGGGCTCCACCTCGAAGTCCCCCCGCTGGGCGGTGGCCTACAAGTATCCACCGGAGGAGGTCACGACCAAGCTGCGCGATATCCGGGTGAACGTGGGCCGCACCGGCCGGGTGACCCCCTTCGGGGAGCTGGAGCCGGTCCTGGTCGCCGGGTCCACGGTGGGCCTCGCGACCCTGCACAACATCGATGAGGTCGGCCGCAAGGGGGTGCTCATCGGGGACACGGTCGTCCTGCGCAAGGCCGGGGACGTCATCCCGGAGATCGTCGGCCCGGTCGTCGACCTGCGGGACGGTTCCGAGCGGGCCTTCGTGATGCCCACGCGCTGCCCGGAGTGCGGCACCGAGCTGGTGCGGTCCGAGGGTGAGGTCGACATCCGTTGCCCGAACACCGTCTCCTGTCCCGCGCAGCTGCGGGAGTCGATCTTCCATTTCGCCTCCCGGGGGGCGATGGACATCGACGGGCTCGGGTATGAGACGGCGACCGCCCTGCTCGAGGCGGGCCGGGTGCGTGACATCGGCGACATCTTCCACCTGACGCCCGAGTCCTTCGAGGGGCTGCGCGGGTTCGCGCAGAAGAAGATCGACCAGATTCTGCGGGGGGTCGAGGCCGCGCGGCACCGGCCGCTCTGGCGGCTGCTGGTCGGCCTGTCGATCCGCCACGTCGGGCCCACGGCGGCGCGGGCGCTCGCCCGGGAACTGCGGTCGCTGGAAGCGATCGCCGCCACGCCGGCCGAGGACCTCGCCGCGGTCGAAGGGGTCGGTCCGAAGATCGCCGGCGCGGTGGTCGACTGGTTCGCCGATGAGCGGCACCGCGACATCCTCGCCAGGATCGCCGCCGGCGGGGCACGGCTCGCCGACGTCGGCGCGGAGGAGGGCCCACGTCCCCTCGACGGCGTCACCGTCGTCATCACCGGCACGCTCACCGACTGGAGCCGCGACTCGGCCAAGGAGGCGGTCGAGGCGCGCGGCGGCAAGGTCACCGGCTCGGTGAGCAGGAAGACCACCGCCGTCGTCGTCGGCACGGATCCAGGGGCCTCGAAGTACGACAAGGCGCGCAGTCTCAGGATCCCCATGCTGGACGAGGCCGGATTCGCCGTTCTGCTGGCGCAGGGGGTCGACGCGGCCAGCAAGCTCGCCGTTCCCGTGGACGGTCCCGAGAAGGCCGAGACCCCGGTGGAATAACGTGGGGAAGGCTCCCCCACTCAGAAACGGCCCGTCCTGGTCAGGCTCGCGGCGATGCCCGCCAGATGGGCCAGCCGGTCGATCTCGGAGGAGCGGAACCGGGGGCCGCCGGGCCGCCCGACCAGGATCACCAGCCGGTCGCCGCCGACCGGGGCCGCGGCGAGTTCCATGCTGACCGCCCGCCAGTGAGGCGGGAAGGCGCCATCCTCGGCCCCGATCCGCCGCGCCCGTTCCAGCGGCAGCCAGGGCAGGGGTAACCGGACCCGTTCAGGGACACCGAGATCGTCCCCACCGAGGGCCGGAGCGCCCACCGAGGTCTCCCGGACCCGGACGTCATCCGGCCCGACGTGCTCCAGCAGCATCGCCCAGTCGGCGTGGAAGACGCCGGGCGCGAGGTCCGTCAGGGTCGTCGCGGCGTCGTGCGGCCGATCGGTCAGGGCGTCCACCAGGTCGAGGTCGTTGCCGACACCGCCCCCGTCGGCGAGAAACGGCCGAAGCGACTCGACGATCACGCCCGGAACCGACTGGGCGGCGGTGAGGACGCGATCGGCGAGGCCGCCCGGTGGCAGGAGCACGAGCAGATCGTCCACGGCTCCGTCGGCGGTGCGCTCGACGACGGTGATGCTGACGATGTCGATGCTCGCCCTGCCCAGGGCCGTGGCCACTGCGCCGAGCGTTCCCGGGCGGTCCGGCAGCATGAGGCGAAGCAGGTACGACATGTAGCTGAGCATGCGCAAAGGGCATGTCGGCGGGATGGCCGACCGGTCACGTGAAGATAACGCCCCCGCCGGCCGGCGCCTCCCCCAGGAACCTCGCCGAAGGCGAGGTGACGGAAACCCCGAAGGGCGGCCTAGTACTCC
>NZ_CDWRCM010000147.1:0-696 GCF_977927585.1 Frankia sp. CcWB2
TACGCCTCGTCGGCCAGATCTACTACGACGTTCTCCAGCTCATCGTCCCGACCAACTCCAGCATTCATAGCGCGGACGATCTGTGCGGCAAGACGGTCGAAAGCGGAGTGCTCGACTCGGGCACCCACCAGATCGCCTCCGTGCTGTTCCGTCAGATCACCCGGGTAAAAGGAGCGGGCTGCGTCATCCGTCCGGTGACCGGGAACCGGATAGCCGAGGCTCTCCAGAAACTTCATCCCACCGGTGCGGATCACGCCGACGCGGTCCTGTGGGCGGCGGGCGCTCCCACGATGGCGGTCCAGGAATACAACGACAGCTACCAGAAGATCAGATTCGTGCCACTCGACGACTAGCAATCGGCGATCCAGCGGGACTGGTACTCCCAGTACCTCGATGTCGGAGCCAACGTCTTCACAAGGGCCGCTATCGAGCCGGGTGACTACAACATCATCCCGTCCCAGCCGACACAGACCCTCGCAGTGCCGAACGGCATCGTCGCCAGCAAGTACGCCGACGCCGCGCTGGTCGAGTTCGCCGCCCGGATGATGGGTGAACACTCCGCCGAGTTCAAGGCCACCCTGTGGACCACCCATCAGGCGCAGGCGCAGGCGCGCCGCCTCGATTTCGCGACTCCCGGCTCCTTCATCGCGACCAACATCTGCCGGTACGTCCCGCTACATCCGGCAGCGGAGAGAT
>NZ_CDWRCM010000147.1:1227-9885 GCF_977927585.1 Frankia sp. CcWB2
TGCGCTCGGTTATCCGACGGGATGCCCGGCCCCGACCCCCTGACCTCCGGTTCACTTGTTGACCCATCAAGAGGGTGGCCCGTAGCGTCGATCCAGGCAAGCACCAGGCAACGGGTAGGCGACACGGGCAGGGCAACGGTCGATCCGCCGTCATTGTGATGATTGTGACGTGTGATGGTTGTGACGAGGGAGAGCCCATGGAGAACGCAGTCATCGTCGATGGGGTACGCACGGCGTCGGGACGGGGCAAGCCGGGTGGGGCGCTGTCCGAAACCCATCCGGTGGAGCTGCTGGCCACCGTGCTGAAGGCACTGATCGCCCGCAACGACCTTGATCCGGCGCTGGTTGACGACGTCATCGCCGGGTGTGTCGACCAGGCCGGCGAGCAGGCCGTCAACATCGGGCGCACCGCGGTGCTGGCGGCCGGGTTCCCCGAGTCGGTGCCGGCCACCACGATCGACCGCCAGTGCGGGTCGAGCCAGCAGGCCGCCCATTTCGCCGCGCAGGGGGTGCTCGCCGGCGCCTACGACATCGTCATCGCCGCCGGGGTGGAGTCGATGAGCCGGGTGCCGATGGGCTCCACCACCCTCGGCAAGGACCCCAACGGCCCGAGCCTGCACGCCCGCTACCCGGAGGGCCTGGCCCACCAGGGCATCGGCGCGGAGCTCGTCAGCGCCCGATGGAAGATCAACCGGGAGGACCTGGACATCTTCTCCGCGCGGTCGCACCAGCTCGCGGCGGCCTCCGCCGCGGCGGGGGACTTCACCGGGGAGATCGTCCCGGTCGAGATCACCCTTCCGGACGGCACGACAGCCCAGCACACCGTGGACGAAACGGTCCGAGCGACCACGACCGTTGAGACGCTGGCGATGCTCAAGCCGTCCTTCTACACCGAGGCGTACGCTGCCCGCTTCCCGGAAATCACCTGGAACATCACCCCGGGTAACTCCTCCCCGCTGACCGACGGCGCCTCGGCCGTCCTGATCATGAGCGAGACCAGGGCGAACGAGCTCGGCCTGCGGCCACGGGCCCGGTTCCACACGTTCGCGCTCGCCGGGGATGACCCGTTGCTCATGCTGACCGCGCCGATCCCGGCGACCCGCAAGGCGCTCAAGCGCGCCGGTCTGAGCATCGACGACATCGACACCTTCGAGGTCAACGAGGCGTTCGCGCCCGTGCCGCTCATGTGGGCCCGCGACACCGGTGCCGACCCGGCGAAGCTCAACCCGCGCGGGGGCGCCATCGCGCTGGGCCACCCACTGGGTGGATCGGGCACCCGCCTGCTCACCACGATGCTCAACTACCTGGAGGCCACCGGCGGCCGTTACGGCCTGCAGACGATGTGCGAGGGCGGCGGCCTGGCCAACGCCACCATCATCGAACGGCTCTGACCTCCACCGGCCGACCTCCACCGGCCGATCCACCGGCATCGCCCTGGGCACCGTGGGAGCCGGCCCGGTCACGCCGTGAACGCGGCCACGGTGAGCTGCCGCACGGCGGGATCCCGGCATGCCCGCGTGTCCGGGCCGGTCAGCCGCAGCGCCTCGGTGTTCCCCGGCGGGTACACGCGCAGCACGGCGACCGGCGCGGTCCCCGAGGGAGGTGTGCAGCCTTCCGCCACGCCGAGATGCAGGATGCGCAGGACCGCCGTCGCGGCGCCCCCGGGCACGAGCCGCACCGGCGCGCCCACCGGCCCCGTGTGCTCCGCCGCCGCGCCCACCTGCCGGCCGGCCGCGTCCACGAACGACACGCCAGGGAATCCGCGTACCACGCAGGGGCTGTGACCGATGTTGGTCAGGACCAGCCGTTCGTAGTCGCTGCCCGCGGTTCCCTGGCGGTCGATGCTGCTCAGAGCGAGTTGAGCGGTCCGGCACCGGGCCGCCACGGGCGTCGCCGGAGCCGCCACCGCGGTGCCCCCGCCGCCGCCCGGGCCCGGGCCGCATCCGGCGACGAGGATCGCCGTCGCGGCCAGGGCGAGTACCACCGGAAAAACCCTCCCATGAGACCTGTGCATGACGACCTCCTCGTCGCGCGGCGAGCCGGCAAGCCACCCGGTGATGTCACCCAATCCCTTCCCGCTGCTACCCTCCGTGACACCGTCGGGGATCCGTCATATCGGGCTCCAGGGCTCTTGTTCTCACCGGCGCGTCCGGTTCCTCACCATCGCGTCCGGCCCACGCCCGCCGATCAACCGTTCTCCAGTACCGGGCCGGGCCACGACACCGGACCGGCTGGCCGGCTGGCCCACACGGTGATCTTCTACTGAGGCCCACTCAGGGTCTGGACCGTGCGCCGACCAGAGGTCATCGTGAAACGAACGGGCTATGAAGCGCGTTGTTGCCGCGTGACGGGGTAGGCCCGCGGGCCGGGTCGCCCCGCACCGACCGGAAGGGATCATGAAAGTCTCCGAAGATGCCGGGTGTAGTTCCGGCCGACCCACGCGCGAGGAAGCGCCCGCGGGGGTCGACCGATGATCGAGGCGCTTCTGTTGGTACTCAGCCTGGTGCTCGTGGCCGCCTGCGGCGTTTTCGTCGCGGCCGAGTTCGCTTTCGTCACGGTGGACCGGCCCTCGGTGGAGCGGGCCGCCGAGCGCGATGATCGGGGCGCCCGCGGGGTACTCACCGCACTGCGCGGTCTGTCCACCCAGCTGTCCGGCGCCCAGCTCGGGATCACCATCACCAACCTGGCGATCGGTTTTCTGGCGGAGCCCGCCATCGCAGGGCTGCTCGAGGGGCCGATCACCTCGCTCGGCGCCCCGGACGGGCTCGCCCGGGCGGCGTCGGTGGCGATCGCCCTGGTCCTCGCGACGGGCCTGACGATGGTGTACGGCGAGCTGATCCCGAAGAACCTGGCGATCGCCCATCCCCTCGGCACCGCGTTGGCGGTGCAGGCTCCCCAGCGTGCCTTCACGAAGGCCACCGGCCCGCTGATCCGCTCGCTGAACACCACGGCGAACGCGCTGCTGCACCGCCTCGGCATCTCGCCACGCGAGGAGCTGGCCTCGGCCCGTTCGGCTCAGGAGCTGTTCTCCCTCGTCGGGCGGTCTGCCGAGCACGGCACCCTCTCCCACGAGACGGCGACGCTGGTGCAGCGCTCCCTGCTGTTCGGTGACCGGACCGCCGAGGACGTCATGACACCCCGGATGCGCATGCGCACCGTCCATGCCGACGAACCGGTCAGTGAGGTTATCACCCTCACCCGGCGCACCGGGCACTCCCGCTTCCCGGTACTCGGCACGGACAGCGACGACGTCGTGGGCCTCATCCATGTGAAGAACGCGGTCGCCGTCCCCGAGGACGCCCGGGACCATACCCCGGTACGCGACGTGATGGTCCCGCCGGTGACCGTGCCCTCGACGATCCTGCTCGACCCCTTGCTGGAGACACTGCGTGCCGGCGGCATGCAGATGGCGATCGTGGTCGACGAGTTCGGCGGCACCGACGGACTGGTCACCGCCGAGGACCTCATCGAGGAGATCGTCGGCGACGTTGTCGACGAACACGATCGGGTCAGCCCGCGCGCCCTGCGCCGACGGGACGGCAGCTGGCTGCTCTCCGGCCTGCTGCGCCCGGAGGAGGCCCGCAACGTCACGGGGATCGACATCCCCGCGGACGACACCTACCAGACCCTGGGCGGTCTGATGGCCCGGGCGCTGGGACGCATCCCCGGGGCGGGCGACACGGCGGCCGTGGAGGGCGTGCGGTACACCGTCGAGCGGATGGACGGCCGGCGGGTCGACCGGATCCGCCTGGATCCGATCGCGCCGACGGGCGCCACGCCGGAGAGGGCTACGGACCCGCCGGTCGCGGACCCCGCGGATCGCCGACCCGGCACAGGCCCGGCAGGCCCGGCAGGCCCGGCCGCTGAGGAGGCCGAGGATGCCGAGGATGCCGAGACCGCCTCGGTCGGAAGGGCGGGGTGGGGATGACCGACCTGCTGGCGATCGTCGCCACCGTCGTCCTGCTGGCGCTGAACGCGCTGTTCGTCGGGGCCGAGTTCGCGCTGATCTCGGCCCGGCGGTCGAGCTTGGAGCCGATGGCCGAGGCGGGCTCGCGGCTGGCGAAGATCACCCTTGGGGCGATGGAGAACGTCTCGCTGATGCTCGCCGGGGCGCAGCTCGGCATCACCGTCTGCACCCTGGGCCTCGGCGCTCTCGGGGAACCGGCGGTCGCGCATCTGCTCCGCGGACCGTTCGAGGCGGCCGGGATGCCCTCCGCCCTGCTGCACCCGGTGGCCTTCGCCATTGCGCTGGGCCTGGTGACCTTCCTGCACGTGGTCGTCGGCGAGATGGTCCCGAAGAACATCGCGCTGGCGATGCCGGAGCGTGCGGTCCTGCTGCTCGCCCCGCTCCTGGTCGGAGTCGTCCGCTGCGGCAAACCGGTCATCGCGCTGCTCAACACGATCGCGGCCGTGTCGTTGCGGCTCGTCGGCGTCGAACCGAAGGACGAGATCGCGAGCGTCTTCACCCGCGACGAGGTCGCCGGACTCATCGAGGAGTCGCATCGGGAGGGTCTGCTCGCCGAGGATGAACACGACCTGCTGACCGGGGCGCTGTCGTTCGAGGAACGCACCGCGCGTGCCGTCCTGCTCCCGCCGGACGGGCTGGTCACCGTGTCCCCGGCGGTCACTCCCCGGCAGGTCGAACAGCTCGCCGCGCGCACCGGATTCACCCGCTTCCCGGTGCGGGACCCCGAGGGCGGACTGATCGGCTACCTGCACCTCAAGGACGTGCTGGAGACCCGGCCGGAGCGGCGGTCCAGCCCAGTCGCGGCCAAGTGGACCCGGCCGCTAGCCCGAGTCGGCGCCGACGACAACCTGCGGACGGCGCTGGCGACGATGCAGCACTCCGGCGCGCATCTGGCCAGGGTCACCGACGCCGACGGTACGGTCCTCGGGCTCGTCGCGCTGGAGGACATCCTGGAGGAGCTGGTCGGGGAGATCCGCGACGACGCCGTTCGCACGGTCGTGATCCCCACCCACCAGCCCGCCTGAACCGTCCGGTCCCGTATCTCCCGGTTACCTTGCCTATCCAGAGGCTTCGGTGTCCGATTTATCCCTCTGGATAGGCAAGGTGGGGATCAGCGGCGGGGTTCCCGGGCGACGATGACCGCCATCGACGGCGCCCACCAGTAGCTGCAGTCCGCCGGCGGCTGCAGGCCGTCGACGACACGCACGCTGAAGGTGCGGAAGTGGCGGAGCAGGGCCCGCTGATGCCGCCGGGACACCGAGTCGATCTCGTTCGAGTAGTAGGTGAACGAACCGCCGTCGGCCAGGTGGTCGGCGGCGTGCGCGAAGAAGTGCTCGGCGAAGGTGGGGCTGCGCACGAAATACTCGTCGACCTCGGTCTCGTCGAGGGGATAGGTGTCAAAGAGGATGCCGTCAAACCGGCCGAGGCCGGGTATGGCCTCCTGCCAACGCCCGGTGATGATCTCCACTCCGCGGCGCCCCGCGGGGCGGGCCCACTGCTCGGCGACGCGCACCGTGGCCGGGTTCGCCTCGATGATCGCGTGCCGGGCCGGGCCGATCTCCTGGACGAACCCGGCGGACAGGCCCAGGCCGAACCCGACCTCGAGGACGGTACCGCCCGGCTGGGTCACCTCGGCGGCCAGCGCCCGCATCAACGGCGCCTCCCAGGTCTGCATCACCTCCTGGCCGGAGACGAGCAGCGTGCCCTCGACCACCGCGGGGACCGCCGCGTCGATGGCTGTGTCGATCGTCGGACGAGGCGCCCCGGCCACCATCGTGCCGGCCGTCTCGTCCAGCGCGCTGAGATCGGCGACGAACTCGTCGAGGGCCCGGTCGAGCAGCAACCGCCGTGGCTCCTCGGAGACCGGGGCGAGCAGGGACCGCGAGGTCGGGGTCAGTGTCACGTCGAACTTTGCCGCGCGGCGGAGCACAGGGCCTCCCAGATCATGCATCTTTGCCGGTATTGCGCTATATTCCGTCCATACTGGTTCTGTCCATACTGCGATCTTCCATCCTTTACTGCGATACTTTGCCTGTGCGCCCGCGCCGGTCCAGGCATCCGCCGTATCTGAGAAGGTCGCCGGTCTCGGCGTACCTTGGGAGCGGGGCAGGGCGTGCGTGGCCGTTGTCCCACTACGGGAGTGGGGCACGGTGACGGGGGCGACACCACCTCCGCTGCCCGGCGACGCCGTGCGCCCGCTCCAGCTGACCGATCCGCGGCGGCTCGGAGTCTACCAGGTAATCGGCCGGCTCGGGCAGGGCGGCATGGGCACCGTCTTCCTCGGCCGGGCACCCGACGGAAGCGCCATCGCGATCAAGATGATCAGGCCGGAGCTCGCGCAACGGCCCGAATTCCGCGCCCGGTTCGCCCGCGAGGCCGAGAGTGCCCGCCGGGTCCGGCGGTTCACCACGGCCGCCGTGCTGGACGCAGATCCATACGGGCCCCAGCCCTATCTCGTGACCGAGTTCGTCGAGGGTCCGACGCTGTCGAGGCGCGTCTCCGTGCGGGGGGCCGCTGCGGCCCGCCGATCTCGAACAGCTCGCAGTCAGCGTGACGACCGCCCTGAGCGCCATCCACGCGGCCGGGATCGTGCACCGCGACCTCACCCCCGGCAACGTCCTGCTGTCCCCGGTCGGCCCCAAGGTGATCGACTTCGGTCTGGCCCGCGAGTTCAACGCGGACACCGACCTGAGCCACAACGTCCGGCATGCCATCGGTACGCCCGGTTACATGTCCCCGGAGCAGATCCTCGACGTACCGATCACCTCGGCGGTCGACGTCTTCGCCTGGGGCGCCGTCATGATCTTCGCCGCCACCGGGCACGCGCCGTTCGGCACCGGTCCCATCGACGCCATTCTTTACCGCATCGTCAACGAGCCACCGCGGCTCGACGGAGTTGGCGGCGAGCTGCGCAACCTCGTCGAGATCGCGATGGCGAAGGACCCGGCGGCCCGGCCGAGCGCGGAGGAGCTGCGGACAGCGCTGATCGGCGGGGGTAGCCTCCCCGCGCACCCGGAGCCCGGCACCGGACCGCCCGGACCGCCCGGCACCGCGCAGCCCACCGGACGTGCCCGCCGCTGGGCCCGGCGCCGGGCATCAGGCGCCAAGGGGCCGGCGCCCAGGCCGGAGCCGCCCGGCGGCACGGGCAGCACGGGCAGCACCGCCGCGAACGTGGCGGACATGCCCGTCACCCAGCTGTCCCCGCCGCCTGTCGCCTCGCCGCCGCCGATTCCAGCCCGGACCCCGCCGCCGCGTGGACAGCCCGGGTCGGTACCCCCGCATCCAGCAGGAACCCCGCACCCGCCGGCGCTCAGCCCATCACCGGCCCCGTCGCCACCGGCCCCGTCCAGGCGGCGGCGGTCGCGGCCGGCACTGCTCGTCACCGGACTCGCCATCGCAATCGCCGCCGCGGCAGTGCTGATCATCGTGCCGCGCGGCGGTGGCCCGTCGCCGGTGTCGGCGGCCGACCGCGCGTCCATCTCGTCACGCCTGGCCGCGGACGCGGCGGCCCAGCGGGCCCGGCAACCGGGCCTGGCCGGCCGGCTGAGCCTCGCGGCCTACCGGATCGCCCCGACGGAGGCCGCGCGCGCGGCCGTCCTCGCGTCCTTCGCCCAGTCCACCGCCGCGCGGATCCCCGCCGGTCCCGCGGCCTTCTCCGACATCGCGCTCAGCCCGGACAGCACGACCCTCGCCGGCACCGACGACACCGGCAGCCTCCACCTCTGGAAGGTCGACGCTGCCGGCCGACCCGCCGCCACCGCCGGGGGTTCCGCGAACGACCATGCGCACGGCGTCGTGTTCGACCGCTCGGGCACCCGACTCGCGACGGGTGGGGAGACCGACGCCGGCCGGCTCTGGGACATCTCCGATCCGGCGCGCCCCCGGCCGCTCAGCACGCTCGACCCCCAGGCCACGCCGGTCCATCGGCTCGCGTTGTCGAGCAGTGCGCATCTGCTCGTCACCGCCGGCGAGGACTGGTCGGTGGGGCTGTGGGACGTCGCCGATCCGGGGCGGCCCGTCTCGATCCAGTTGCTGATCGGCCGCGCGGGGCCGGTGACGGACGTGGCGCTGCGGCCGGACGGCGCCGTCCTCGCCATCGCCATCGCCGGCGCCAGCGGCACCGTGCAGCTGTGGAACGTCCGCGACCCCCGCAGACCCGTCCAGATGGTCTCGGTGCCCGGCCACACCGGCGCGGTGAACACCGTCGCGTTCAGCCCAGACGGACGGCGGCTGGCCACCGGCGGCGACGACCGGATCCTGCAGGTCTCCGACGTCGGCGATCCCGACCATCCGCGGGTCCTGCGCCGGCTGTCCGGCCACACCGCCCCCGTCGCCGCCGTCGCCTTCACCACCGACGATCATCTGGTGAGCGCGGACGGCGGTGGCGCGGTCGCCTACTGGGACCTCTCCGCCCCCACACCCGCGATGACCCCCCTGGGCGTCCTGGACGCACCCGCCCGAGCGGTGGCCGTGACCGGCACCAAGACCGGCACCGAGACCGTCGCGCTGACCACCGACAAGGGATCGGTCCTCCTCGGGACGCTCGACCCGGCCAGGCTGCGCCGGCTGGCCTGCGCCAGGCCGGGCGCGGCCCTGAGCCCGGCCGAATGGAGCCGGCTCATTCCTCGCCTCCCCTACACCGACTCCTGCTCCGGTTAAGGCCCGCTCCCCGGCTCCGCCAAACGCACCCC
>NZ_CDWRCM010000147.1:10294-11794 GCF_977927585.1 Frankia sp. CcWB2
CTCCCTACCAGAGAAACGCACTCCCAGCAGGGCGCTCGCCCGAACTAATGTTCGGGCGAGTCGAACGTCTGTCGATGGCAGCGTACGGCGCGTGACAGGGCCGAGCTGCTCCCCGAGCTAGCCAAGTCCCTCACCGCCGTCGGCGTCGACTCCCGCATAACAGCGGCCCCGTATCACCCCCTTGGGGAGGATCGCGGATCGGTGTGTCGACCCCCGTCGCCCGGTCGGCACGATCGTGACCGTCATCAGACAGTCGACGACCGCGCGACAACGCGACAGGTCTAGCGCCATCCGGGCCTGCCCAACCTGTCCGCCGAGCCCCACGAGACCGGCTGGCTAGGCCGGCACGGGTCCCACGCCGGTCGTCAGGCTCGCAAGCTTGGCGACGTTCTCCCCGACCGTGTCGTCGTTGCGGGGGACGTAGTGCGCGTCGAAGGCGATCTTCCGGCCGTTTTCCAGGTAGTAGCGCAGGAAGGCTGCGGTCGCCGGCCGGCGCAGGGCGTCCGTGCGGGCGTAGACGAACAGCGGCTTGCACAGCGGCAGGTAGACGCCGGTGCCGACCGACACGGCGTTCGGCGCCACGCACCCGTCACCATTGTTGATTTCGACGCCGCGCAGCTTGGTGCCGAAGGTCTCGTAGGTGGGGAAGTCGAGGTAGCCGATGGCCGAGCGGTCGGCGGCCACGTCGTTGGCGACCCCACTGAGATCGGCCTGCCGGTAGTCGCGGGACCGGTCGCTGGCGTTACTGATCGTGGCGTTGAACACCTGCGCCTGCACTGAGCCGCGCGGCGGCCCGACAAACGTGATCGGCTCGTCCGGGAACGACGGGTCGATCTGGCTCCACCGGGTGACGGCGGAACCGGCCCCCCACACCTGCTTGACCTGCCGCAGGGTCAGACAGTGCAGCCAGGTGTTCTGCGGGTTGACCACGATCGGCAGGGTGTGGTACGCCACCTCGAACCCGACGACCTTCTTCTCGCAGTCGGGGTTCTTGACGAATCCGGGATTGAGTTCGAACGAGGCGCCGGCGATGTCGGCCTTGCCGCTGCACAGCGCGGCGAAACCGTCCTCGGTCGTCGTGGGCTCGATGCTGACGGTGACGTTGCGCTGCACCTGACGGAACTCGTTGTAGACGGTCTCGGTAATCGGGGCGACCTCCGAGGATCCCGCCACCCGGACGAGGTTCACGGCGGAGGCGGGTGGCCCGGTCGGGCCGGTGGCGGATGGGGCCGGCGACGCGGTGACCGCCGGGGCGGCCACCGCGTCCGCCCCGGAGTCACGGCCGGTCAGCACCACGGCGAAGGTCGCCCCGAGGGCCAAGAAGAGGACCACGACAATGGCGGCGACGACCGTGGCCCGCCGGGACCCGAAGATTCCCCGGCTGTCCCCGGCGGAGGCACCGTGCGGGCCGCCCGCACCGCCCGTCGAGAGGTCCGAGGGCAGGTCGAGCTTCCCCGGCGGCCCGAGCAGAACGTGGTCCCGATCGGCGCCCACCGGCAT
>NZ_CDWRCM010000148.1:0-451 GCF_977927585.1 Frankia sp. CcWB2
AGGGACAGTTCGATCACAAGATCAGCGACAGATCCCGGCACCCGCCTCCGCAGCGTCGCCACCACAAGCCCGGCGACACCGGCGACCGCGCCCGCTCCCATCACCCCCGTGGGCCACGGCAGCGTCGCGGCAGGAAGATCGGCGCACCGGCCGGCGACCGTCACCAGCCACCAGCACGGCAGATCGGCGAGGTGCGCGAGCAGCCCGGCTGCTGACGGCGACACCGCCGCCACGACCAGCGTCAGTACCCCCAGCACGGTCGCCGGTGCGACGGCGGGCACGGCCAAGACGTTCGCTGGCACCGCCACGAGGCTCAGCCCCCCACCGGTCCAGGCCAACACCGGGGTGCACGCCAGCTGGGCGGCGGCCGCGACGGCGAGCACCTCGGCGATCCGCGCCGGCAGCCGCCGAGCGAGCGCGTCCCGCCAGCCCGGCGCAAAAACGATCATTC
>NZ_CDWRCM010000148.1:752-6736 GCF_977927585.1 Frankia sp. CcWB2
GGCGAGGACGGACAGCGCGAAGCCGACCGAGAGGGCGAGCGCGGGATCCACCAGGACTAAGACGATCACGCTCGCCGCCAGGGAGGGCAGCACCGCCCTGGGACGGCCAATGGCGAGCCCGAGCAGGCCGACCAGACCCATCGCCCCGGCACGCAGCACGCTGGCCGAGGGCCGGGCGAGCACGACGAACCCGACGAGGGCGAGGGCTCCCACCGCGGCGCGCGACCGTGACCCACGCCCGGTCCATCCCATGAGGTAGAGCGCCGAGGCCGTCACGATGGCGACGTTGCTACCGGACACGGCCGTCAGATGGGACATTCCGGCGGCGCGGAAGTCCGCGCGCACCGCGTCGTCGAGCCCGGAGACGTCGCCGACCACGAGGCCGGGTAGCAGCCCGCGACGCGGTTCGGGCAGTCCCCCAGCGGCTCGACGCAGCCCGGCCCGTAGCCCCCCGGCGATTCGTTGGATCATGGTGGGCCCGCCGCGGGTCCGCGGTGGGCCGTTGGCGAACAGAACGGCGGCCACGGTGTCACCGACCCGAGGTTCGGCGAGCCTGCCGGAGACGACCAGGTGCTGGCTGGGCAGCAGAGCGCCCCAACCGCCGCCCCGCGCGAGCAGGACCATCGGGGCCCGGACCCGCAGATCCGCCGGGGGCGCGGTGAGGCGCTCCGCCCGGACGGAGATCACGAAGGTCACGCGATCGGCGCCGCCAGCGCCCTCTCCGGCTCCGGGCCCGGTTCCCGTCCGGACCGCGGTGGACGAGGAGGTGGCGCGGGGATCGTCGGTGACGACGACCTCGGCTGTGACCAGACGGCCATGCCGGACCAGATCGGCGAGCGGGCCGCTGTCACGTGGACGAGCCGCCAGTCCACCCGCGAAAAACCCGGCGGCCAGGAAGACGAGGGCCGTGAGAACGACGACGGCGACGGCGGAGCGCCGCCCGACGCCCCGGGTGAGCAGCGCGCTACGCGGCTGCGAGGGCAACGGCGACAGCGACGGCAACGGCAACGGCAACGGCGACAGCGGCGGCGACTGCGACTGCGACGGACGGGACCCGCCCGTAGCCACCTCGGCCCGATCGCCGCCCGGTCCTGGGCGAGTCGGCCGAGCGCCCCGCGGGCGGACCCGGACCAGCAGGAACACCGGAGCCGCGACGAGCACCGCACCGGCGGCGCCCAGCAACGGAACGGACGGCGGCCAGGTGCCGGCAACCGCCGGGCCCACCAGCCGGGCGTCCATCGGACGGGAAGCCCCGGACGGCCGTTCCGGCAGCGCGAGTCCCGTCTCCATCCCGACGTCGACCACCGGAGCGTCAAACCTTCAGCAATGGCAGCAGATCGGCCAGCCGCTTGTCGCCGACTCCGGTCACCTCCGCGAGCTGCTCGGGCGACCGGAAGGGCCCGTGCGCCGTGCGCCACTCGACGATGCGGCGAGCCAGCACGGGCCCCACCCTGGGCAGACCGTCAAGCTGCTCGGCGGTCGCGGCGTTCAGGTCGATCGGACCGGTCGCCGCGGTGGAACCGGCGGCGCTCGCGGTGCTCCCGCCGACGGGCCCGAGGCCGGTACCTGCGGGTTGCCCAGGCGGCGCCGGGCCGGGCCTGCCATCGACGAGGACCTGTTCCCCGTCGACCAACATCCGGGCCAGGGCAAGGCCGGTCGTGTCGGTGCCCGGGATCGCTCCCCCAGCGCGTTCGATCGCATCCACCACACGCGCGCCCGCCGGGAGCCGGACGACACCCGGCCGGGCCACCCGGCCGGCGACGTCGACCACCACCTCGCCGCTCGCCCCGGTGCGGGCGGCCCTGGTCGTCGGTGCCGAGGCCACGTTCGTATCCGTGGCGGAGGTGGGACCGGTGGCCCCGTGGTCCGAGTGGTCCGACCGGGCGTTGCCAGCCGCCGCCGACTCCCCCGTCCGGAGGGTACCGACCTCGGAGGAGGCGAGCGGTACCGGGCGGTGCTGCCAGGAGAACCAGGCGGTCATGAGCGCGGCGGCGAGGGCGACCAACGCGAGAACGAGGGCGGCCTGGGCTGCCGGCGCCACCATGATGCCATGCAGCGTAGCTGGAAGCCGCCTGCGGATGACGCCAACCAGATCGCCCCGCGGAACTCCCGGCGCCGTCCGGCCGGCCGATGGCCCGCGATCAGGTCCCCGGCCGCCTTCGTCCTCGCCATCGTCCATCTCGCGCCCCGGACGGGGGTGGACTAGATGGGGGTGGAACGGGCGGGGATGGAGCAGGCGGCGCCGATCCGTTCGACCGGCGACCGGCCGACCAAGATCAGCTCCGTCCGCCGCAAGCTCGTCCGCGGCCCATCCGTCGGCGGCCCGGTCCTCATCGAGGAACACGCCCTCGCGAATCCCGACCAGGTCGGACTCGTCGCCACCGATCTCCTGCTCGTCTTTGGTGAACGTGGCGTCGCGAACGCGGCGGGATCCACCAGCCGAGCCGTCTACTGGTGGGTCCGGCGGACGCAGCGGCACGGTGGCGTCGTCCGACGGCAGCAGGTCCAGCGATGGCCATCGCGATGAAACGGACGGTTCAGACGGAAATGCGCGGACGGGGAAGCGCGGCGGCGGGGCCGGCGGCGGGTACCCGGGACCAGGGGTGGATTCGACCATGGCTGGACCGTAGATCGATCACGGCGGCTCCCGCTCCGCTTGCCGCCGTCCTGTGGACAGCCGCCCGTCGTCCACAGCCCCCGCCCAGTGGCCTGCCGGGGTCCCGGTTCTGTCGCAGCCATGGGCTCGGCGGTAAGGTCCGCTCGACACTGATTGTGGGAGCACCACTGGGAGGTGCGCCGATGCGCGTGACTGTCGACTACGACCGCTGCGCGAGCAGCGGAACCTGTGTCCGTCTCGTCCCGGACGTGTTCGAGATCCGCGACGACGGCTTCCTCTACCTCCTCGACGAGGAACCCGACGACGCCAGGTGGGACAACATCCAGGAGGCTGTCGACTCCTGCCCAACCGAGGCGATCAGTGTCTCCGATAGCTGATCACGGCGTGGCGGTCGGTCCGACTCCCTGGAGGGCACGCCTCCGAAACGGATCCGACCGCTCGAACCCTCCACGGCGCACCAACCCCGCCGGCAGCCGGCCGGGAGTATGAGTCGCGGTAGCGGCTCACCAGAACCGGGTAGAGACCTTCTGACGAGAGCGGCCCGCGCATTTCCGGGCGGAGCCCCGACCCGGGGAGGTGCCTCGATGGCCACGATCTACCGGCAGCACCGACGTCAGCAAGCCCCCAGCGCGCTGTGGCCGGCGTTGCTCCTGCTCGGTGCGGCGGTCACCGTGCTGGGACTTCTACTGATCACGAACCCCTTCGCGACCGCCGGCACACTGGCGGTCCTCGCCGGAGTGGCACTCGTGCTCTCCGGCATCAGCGAGACGATCGCCGCGGTCCGGTCAGAGAACACCGCGGGGACTGCCCTGTTTGGGATCATGCTTGCGGTCGGCGGCGTCATCGTGCTGCTGTGGCCGGGAGCCACCCTCCGAGTCGTCGCGCTGCTCGTCGGCGCGATACTGATCATCACCGGGGTCGTCCGGGCCCTGGTGACCTGGGCGAGCAGATCCTCGCACGGGACCGGTCGCGGCATCGCCGGTCCGCTCATCCTGGCCGCGCTCAGTATCGTCCTCGGCGTACTGGCGCTGACCTGGCCGGGAGCGACGATCATGGCACTAGCGGTGATCTTCGGAATCCAACTGATCGTCACCGGCGTCACCGAGATCGCGCTCGGGCTCGCGCTTCGCCCGCGCGGTCACTCCTGACCTCCGGCGACCATCCGTTCTCCGGATTTCCGGCGGATCAACCCGCGATTGCCGAGCGCGCCCGCCGGGTCACCCGCCTCCCGGCCCGGCGGCAGTGCCTTTGCCCGGGGCATTGACGGGGGTATCAACCGGGTCGATACCGAACAACGACAGATCGACGGTGCCGCCCACCCTCGCGGACGAACCGGCACCACCGCCGACGGAACCACCGGACCGCTCCGGGTCCACCGCGAGAGCCGCCCGCCCGCCCGCCTGCGCGACGGCCGCGGCGACCACCGGATCGATCTCGACGGGATCGATGAGATGACGACCCTTGTTCCGGACACTGCCCACCTCGGCTGCGACCGGATGCGCCGCGACCACCCCGGCCGGCGCCGGCCACAGCAGCGAGGCGAACGCGGCGGGATCGCGGACCGAGGGATCCATCCAGCGATCCCAGGCGGCCTCGGGCAGGATCACCGGCGAGCGGTCGTGCAGGAACTCCAGCCCCGCGGCGGCTCCGGTCGTGAGGATCGTGAAGGTCACCAGCGGGGCCTCACCCCGGCGCCAGACCTCGTAGAGACCCGCGAACGCGAAGATCCCGCCGGTTGCGGGATGGCCCGCGGGACGGATGTAGAAGGGTTGCCCCCGCCGCGAGCCGCCACCCGGATGGAACCACTCGTAGAACCCGGTCGCCGGGACGAGGCAGCGCCGTGCGGCGAAGGCCGACCGGAACGCCGGCTTGGTCGCCGCCGTCTCCGACCGCGCATTGATCATCTTTGCGCCGATCGTCCGGTCCTTGGCCCAGGACGGCACCAGCCCCCAGGTCGCGAGGCGAAGGACCCGCTCGGTCCGGCCGGCCGGAGGCGGCTTCCCGGCCGGAGGGAGGTGCGCCTCACCCCGAAGAGCGCCGTCCGGGAACTCACGCGGCTCGGCGACGACGATCGGCATCGTCGAGGTGGGCGCCACGTTGTAGTTCTCCGTCACCGCGCCGGCAGTCTCGTCGTGAGCGGACATCGCCGCGGCGAGGTCGTCGGTCTTCAGCTTCTGGGTGTACCGACCGCACATGGCGCCAGTGTGGCACCCGGGTCCGACAGGTCGCAGGTTCCGCGCGGAGGTCGCCCGAACGCGAGGGTCGCCCGAACGCGAAAGTCACCCGAACAGCGCGGCGAGGCCACCGGCCAGCGCGCCGAGATTGACCAGGCCGAAGAACCCGACCCAGAGCGTCGGGGGCAGTCCGGTCAGCCGTGCGAGCTGATCCGGATCGGAATCCCCGGCCCGGCGCCGACGGCGCCCCCGCTGCACCTCGATCACCGGGCGGATCGCGCCCAGCAGCAGGAAGCACGCAATGTACGCGGCGAATCCGGCGCGCACGCTCTGCGGCGCGAACCAGGAGACCGCCAGGATTCCCGCGGTACTCCCCAGCACGGACAGGGCCCCGAAACCGTTGCGGATCACGAGCAGCATCGCCAGCAGCAGCGCCACGCACAACTGCAGTAGCAGACTCGTCCGGCCGGTGGCCAGCAGGCCCGCAGCTCCGAGACCGAGCAGGGACGGTGCCGTGTAGCCGGCGGCGACGGTCACGACGACACCCGCACCGGTCGGCCGCCCGGAGGACACGGTCACTCCGGAGGTGTCCGAATGCAGCCGAACGCCAGCCAGGCGGCGCCCGGTCGCGACCGCGGCCAGGGCATGTCCACCTTCGTGTGCAATTGTTATCACATGTCTAGATATCGGCCATAGGCGGTCGCTGAGTACCGTCAGGGCCGCCAGAATCGCGGCAACGACGAGCACCCACTGCGGCGGCGCCGGCTGCGCCGCGATGCCCCGGCGCAGAATCTCCATTTCCGTTCTCCCTCCCTCATCCGCGCGGTTGGTCCCGCTCCTCCACAGACGTCTGATACGAACATCATCGATCCTGCCCCCCGCCCGCACGCGACGTCGCCTTCCGGTGAAACCGGACCGCGGTATCGCCGGACATCCACGACGACCGGTGTCAGGGGGTGGGGGTAAGGTCGTGTCGCATTCGGCACACCGGTGAGACCGCGAGGAACATCGAGGAGTGGCCCGTCGTGGCGGAGTACGTCTACCGGCCGGTGGTCAGCATGGTGCGGGGACTTTTCGGCGCACTGCGCCTGCGTCTTGACATCCAGGGCACGGAGAACATCCCGGCATCGGGGGGCGGCATCGTCCTGATCAATCACGTCTCGTACCTGGACTTCGCGCTCGCGGGTCTGCCG
>NZ_CDWRCM010000148.1:7037-11394 GCF_977927585.1 Frankia sp. CcWB2
TTCTGGATCGCGGAGCGTCGGCTGGTCCGGTTCATGGCCAAGAAGGCAGTCTTCGACCACCGGATCAGCGGGCCGCTCATGCGCGGCATGCACCACATCCCGGTCGACCGGGAGGCCGGCGCGGCGTCTCTGCGCCACGCCCTCGACGCACTGCGAGCCGGGGAACTCGTGGGCGTCTTCCCCGAGGCGACGATCAGTCCGAGTTACTGTCTGGCGACATTCAAGACCGGGGCGGCCCGGATGGCCGCTCACACGAAGGTGCCGGTGATCCCGGTGATTCTCTGGGGCAGCCAGCGCATTTTCACCAAGGGACGGCCCTTCAGCCTGCGGGACGCGATCGGCGTCCGCGTCTCGATCACGGTAGGCAGGCCCGTCCAGCTCACGGAACTGGGTAAGGGCCGCGACGGCACGGCGCTGCTGGAGAAGGTGATGAACGAGCTGCTCGACGATGCGCAGCGCCGCTACCCGCGGCCCGCGCCGGGCGAGCCGGACTGGTGGCTGCCCGCGCATCTCGGTGGCTCGGCTCCTCCTCGGCCGGCCGATCAGGACGCCGCCGCCAAGCAGAGCACCTCCGAGGAATCCGGCCAGAGCTGACAGATCCCCGTCGGAACCCTTGCCGACCGGCGATCCCGCGGACGACTCTGCGCGGTTACCGTGCGTTCTTCGAGGAAGTGCTCACCCACGAGCACCGCCCCGGGACGGAGGCCCGTCGGCCTCGGTACCGGACGGCGGCCGGTACCGGGTCAGCAGAGCGGCCCGGCGCGCGGGGTGCAGGTTCGCCCGGGTGACGTCCCCGCCGTAATGCTCGACAACGCGGTCGTCCATCAGCCGAAACCACACCGGCGGGAGATACGCCGCGAGCAGGAGCGTAGCGTACCCCGCCGGTAGCTGGGGAGAGGCCTCGAAGGACCGCAGTGCCTGGTAGCGCCGGGTCGGGTTGGCGTGGTGGTCGCTGTGTCGCTGCAACTGATAGAGCGCCAGATTGCTGATCACGGCATCGCTGTTCCAGCTGTGCCGGGGGTCGACCTTCTCATAACGCCCGCTCGGGGTCAGCTCCCGGGCCAGGCCGTAGTGCTCGATGTAGTTGACCCCCTCCAGCAAGGTGAACCCGAAGGCCGCCTGGGCGACGAGGAAGACGAGCACGGCCGGCCCGAACGCGACGGCCAGTGTCGCGAACAACACTGCGGTGAGCAACCAGCCGAGCACGACCTCGTTGCGCACCGACCAGATCCGTCGGCCGCGCAACCGCAGCCGGGCGGCCTCCAGCGACCAGGCGGAACGCAGACTACCGACGACGGTCCGCGGCCAGAACCGCCAGAAGCTCTCCCCCAACCGGGCACTCGCCGGGTCCGCCGCCGTCGCTACCCGCACGTGATGGCCCCGGTTGTGCTCTACGGAGAAGTGACCGTACGCGGTCGGCGCCAGCATCAACCTCGCCAACCACCGCTCGAAAATCCCTCGCTTGTGGCGGAGCTCGTGCGCGGTGGTGATGCCCACCCCGGTCACGGTGCCGACCGACACCACCACTCCGATCCGGGCGGACCACGACAGGTCGCCGTTCGCCCAGGCCGAGGCGCCCAGCACCAGGCCGACGCCCGCCAGCGGCAGGTAGAGATACGTGCACCGGCGGTAGTAACGGTCGGCCTCCAGCGCGGCCCGGATCTCCTCCGGTGGATTGACCGGATCCGGCGGTGTGGTCATGTCGAGCAGCGGAACCAGGACGAAGACGAAGAGCGGGGTGATCCACCAGTACAGCCCGACACCCGTTCGATGCCACAGTCCGTATCCCACGATGGCCAGCAACGGGACGATGATCGCGGTGAGCCACATGTACCGCTTGCCGTCCCGCCAGGCGAAGCCGCCGGACGCGGTGAGGACAGGTGCCGCCATCGGTACCTCCGATTTGCCGGCTGGACCGCCGACCGCGCCGACCGCCACCACGGGGCGAAAACCCCTGACGGCGCACCACAACTGGACAGTGAGCCTGCCACGTGTCATATACGCTGACAACAGAACGCCGGTCACATCGAGGAGCAAGACCCGTGCAAACAGGTGGCGTGACGCCGTCGCCCGCGGGCCGGCGGTCCCGTTCGATGACCGACTCGCCCCCCTGGATCGGCGGGGTGATGGTCGGCACCCTGCTGCTGTCCGCCGTTGTTCTGATCACGTACACGCTGCTTCCCCTGCCCGGCCAGGAACGGCTGGGTGCGGGCAACTACGTCCTCGCCGCCGTGCTGTTCGCCGCCAACATCCTGCTGCCCCGGCTACTGCGACGGCACCGGCGCCGCCGGACCCACCGGCCGTGATCCATCCGCGCACCGGTCCCCGCCCCAGGCCGGCCGCGTGGCCTGTCCCACGCCCGGCGCATCCCGGCGCCTTCCGGGAACCCCGGCTGCCACGATGGCCGAATGTCCGCACTGATCGTGCTCCTCGTCGGCCTGGTGGCGGGCATCGGGGTCCGGCACCGCGGACGACTGCCCGCGGATACCGCCCATGTGATCAACATCTGGCTGCTGGACGTGGCCCTGCCCGCTCTGACGCTGCGCGCCATGCACGGCATCGTCTTCCCGCCGAACCTCGCGCTCGTCATCGCCGCGCCCTATCTGCTCTTCGTCCTGACGACGGCCGGCTACGTGCTGGCCGGACGAGCGTTGCGGATGCCGCGGGAGGTCGTCGTCGCCCTGATCGCCACAACCGCAGTGGCGAACACAAGCTTCGTCGGCCTCCCGATGGTGACCGCCTTCTTCGGCGCGTCGTCGGTCCCGGTCGCCGTGCTTGTGGATCAGCTCGGTTCCTTCCTGCTGCTGAACACGGTGGTCCTCGGGACGGTCACGATCAGTGCCGGCGCATCGCTTTCCCGCGCCGAGCTCGCCCGTCGGGTCTTCACCGCTCCGGCGCTGATCGCCCTGGTAGCCGCGCTCGTCCTGCGGCCGGTGACGTTCCCGGACTGGCTGAACGCCGCACTGGGGTCGCTTGGTGGCACCCTCACCCCACTCGCCCTGTTCTCCATCGGTCTGCAACTCCAGGTGCGTGCGGTCCGGGTGTGGTGGCGAGAGCTGGCCCTCGGCCTCGGCATCAAGCTGGTCGCCGCGCCCGCGCTCGTGGTGGGGATCTACGCACTGACGGGGACCGTCAGAGATCATGACGTGCGGGTGGCCCTCTTCGAGGTGGCGATGCCCCCGATGGTCGCCGGCGCACTCATCGCCGCCCGTCACGAACTCGCGGCACCGTTGCCAAGCCTGCTGGTGGGAGTCGGGGTTCCGCTATCGTTCGTGAGCCTGGCGGTCTGGGCGCTACTCCTCGGGGCCTGAGGAGGTGGGGGCCTGAGTCGTGCTCGTCCTCCAGTGGAGTCACCGCTGCGGCGGGCGCCCGGCGTGCTGATCACAGCCTACGTGGGCGGGTTGACCATGCGTGCGGCGCACCGGGCGGCACCTCCCACGCGGGCGCGCCGTCGGCGCACGGGGCGAGATGTGTGTCCGCGATGGCGGAGAAATCGCCGAAGAACTTGATTTCCAGCCGCTCGCGGCGGACACCCCCCTTACCGTCCGGCGCGAGACGCAAAAAGTACAGCACGTTCGTACCTCCGGCAGCCGGCCGGTCATGCGGGTTGTAGCCGCCACCGTCCCAGTGGAACTCGGCCCGGGTCCGCAACACCCAGCGCAGTCCCTCGATGATGACCGGATTTGGGTCCGGGAGCCGCATCGCGAAGTGCCGCTCGAGCTCGAACACGCGTTCCTGTTCGATGAGCCCGGCCGGTAGCCCAAGTGTCCGCCGGAGCATGAAGATCTCCAACGTGCGGTCCGCGCCCGCACTGGACCGCAGCGCGGCGTGGGTGAGACGCACGTCGAGCAGCTCCGCGCGCACCGCGTAGCGCTCGGCCAGCCGGGCCTTCACGATGACGCTGGGCACCAGCGTGCTCGGCCGCACGCCAAGAGCGGGCAACGCCGCGAGCGCGGCCTCGAAGTCGTCCACGGCGATCAGCAGCGCCGCGTGGTCCAGGACACAGTACCGTGCCACCAGATCAACGAGGGCCGCCGCCTCGTCGAGGCCGTCGAACAGGCCGGCGAGGAGACCCTCGGTGTGCAACGCGCGCAGCGGCGCGCACACGGCCTCAATCCGGCGCACGTCGATGGCGTCCAGACCGCTGCCAGGCCGTCCGAGGTCGGTATGCCCCGGTGAGGCCGTGAATCCCTGCGCTTCGATCATCCCGTGTCACCTTCCGCCGCGCGGATGTGCCTGACGACCGGACACACCACGCCGGTTCGGTCCAGTCCGGCTCCTGCTCGGTCGAGTCCGGCCACCTTAGGCCGCTGGGCCCGGCCACCACGGCAGATCCGACCCCGGAGCATTCCTAGCA
>NZ_CDWRCM010000149.1:0-4179 GCF_977927585.1 Frankia sp. CcWB2
CCGGGGGATCTGCTCCGCCGCGGGCTCTCCGCGTGGCGGCCGTTGGTGGCAGCATGAGAGGGACGCCGGGACGCCCAGCGCCCGGACGGACGTACAGGAGCGCTCATGGATGCTTCAGGCACACCCACCCACCCGGCGGGCCCGGCGGCGACGCCCTACGGCGCGCCGACCACGCCGCCGCGGCCACGCCGGTCCCGTTTCACAGTGCGTGACGTCGCCGCGGCGAAGAACCGGGGCGAGAAGTGGTCGATGCTGACCGCGTACGACGCCACCACCGCCGCCGTCTTCGACGAGGCGGAGATCCCCGTCCTGCTGGTCGGGGACTCAGCCGCCAACGTCGTCTACGGCTACGACACGACCGTGCCGATCACCGTCGACGAGCTGCTGCCGCTGGTCCGGGCGGTGGTCCGCGGAGCACCGCACGCGATGGTCGTCGCCGATCTGCCCTTCGGGTCGTACCAGGGGGGGCCGGCCGAGGCGCTGGCGAACGCTACCCGCTTCCTCAAGGAGGGCGGGGCGCACGCGGTGAAGCTCGAGGGCGGTTCCCGGGTGGTCCGGGCGGTGGACGCCCTGGTCGGCGCCGGCATCCCCGTTATCGGGCATCTGGGGCTGACCCCGCAGAGCATCCACACTATCGGGGGCTACCGGGTCCAAGGCCGCGACGAGGCCGGCGAGGTCCTGCTGGCCGACGCGCTGGCGCTCGAGGCGGCCGGCGCGTTCGCGGTCGTGCTCGAGGTGGTTCCCGCCGATCTGGCCACCCGGGTGACGAAGGAGTTGCGCATCCCCACCGTGGGCATCGGAGCCGGCTCGGGATGCGATGCCCAGGTGCTGGTCTGGCAGGACATGGCCGGGCTGAGCGACGGCCGCGCGCCGCGGTTCGTCAAGCGGTACGCGGATCTGCGCACGATTCTCGCGGACGCCGCCCGGGCCTACCGCGCGGACGTCCGGGACGGCAGGTACCCGACAATCGAGCACAGCTACTGATCAGCCATCCGGCCGGTGGTGCCAGCGGCGGCGCTGTCACTCCGGCCCATCGCCGGTCCGGGCCAGCGCCGCCGCGAGCACGGACCCCGCCTCGACCAGGGACGGGCCGTACCAGGTCAGCAGGCGGCCGGACACGCAGACCGCGGGCGCGCTGAAGGTCTCGGGTCCGTCCGACGGGCTGAAGGGGTACGGCTCATCGGGCAGGACCACCAGGTCATGGGGCGGGACGGCCGCGGGATCGATCCGAGGGTAGCGGTCCGGCGAGTCCGCCAGCACGTTGTCGACCCCCAGCCGGCGCAGCACGTCGCCGGTGAAGGTGTCCCGGCCGACCGCCATCCACGGCCGGCGCCAGATCGGCACCAACGCCCGCCGCCGCGGCCCGGCGGCCGGCACGGCCCAGGCCTGCCGGGCGGCGTCGAGCCAGCCGGGACGAGCCAGCCCGCAGGCCAGGCGCAGCATCCGGTCCAGGCTCACCAGAGCCTGATCGACCGTGGTAGGGGCGGTGACCCACACGGCGAGCCCGGCCCGGCGCAGCGCGGCGAGGTCGGGTTCCCGGTTCTCCTCGGCGTTCGCGCAGACCAGGTCCGGAGCCAGAGAGACGATGGTGTCGAGGTCGGGGTTCTTTGTCCCCCGGACCCGGGCGACGGCCAGCCCCGCGGGATGGCTGCACCAGTCGGTGGCACCCACCAGCAGACCGGGCGCGGTAACGGCGATCGACTCGGTGAGGCTGGGAACGAGCGAGACGATCCGTTCCACCCGCGCCGGAATCGCCACCGGGTGGCCCAGATCGTCCCGGAGGGCCGTCCCCGCCTCTCGTTCCCGCCCGTTCGGAGAGGCCACGTCCGGACGCCGCTCAGACATCGGTGACCCGCAGGCCGGCGTGTGACTTGTACCGACGATTGACCGAGATCAAGTTTGCGGTCAACGCCTCGACCTGACCGACGTTGCGCAACGTGCCGGCGTAGATGCCCCGCATGCCGGGAATGCGCTCGGCGAGCGCGGCCACCAGATCGGTGGCGGCCCGATCGTCGCCGAGGACCAGGACATCAGTGTCGATCTTCGCGACCGCGTCATCGGCCAGCAGCACCGCAGAGACGTGGTGGAAGGCCGCCACGATGGTGCTGTCCGGCAGGACGGCGGCCGCCTGCTGCGCGGCGCTGCCCTCGGGCACCGCAAGCGCGAAGGCACCCCCCTTGTCGAAGCCGAGGGGGTTGACGCAATCGATCACGATCTTCCCGGCCAACGGCTCCCGCAAGGCGGCCAGGGTCTGGCGATGGCCATCCCAGGGAACCGCGATGATGACGATATCCGCGCGCTCGGCGACCGTGGCGTTGTCCGCGCCTTCGATACGCAGGCCGGGACGCGCGAGCGCGGCCGCGGCCTGCTGGCCGCGTTCGGTCGAGCGGGACCCGATCAGCACGAGATGGCCGGCGGCGGCGAACCGCAGGCCGAGGCCCCCGCCCTGCGGACCCGAGCCGCCGAGGATACCGATGATCAGCGCGGGGACATCCGGCCGGACGCGGTCAGTCGAAGCCACCCTGCCATCCTGCCCGATCCGGGCTTTGGCCGCCCGGCTGCGTGACACCCGTGAAAGCGTTCCCAGAACGGTGGGAACCAACCCGTTCACCCTCCGACATGACGATGCATGACAAGTCCACCCCCTTGCGGACAGCTCCTGGCAATGAGGGACTATGCAGAGACAACGGGACAGCTACGTGCCCGATTTTTCCGAGCTCGCCCCCCCGTGGGGAGATCCGGATCGACCGGGTCCATACACGTCGCCACCGGCAGAGGAGCAACCCACGTGACTGACAGCTACAGCTCTTGGACCGCGACACTTGGTGAGAGAGTAGACACGAAAAGCGAACCTGCCGGTACTTCCAGGAACCCCGCGCGCGCATTGGTCTCAGATGGGCCGTACCGTTCCGTTTCACACACATCGAGCAGATCTTCGGAGTCAGGCGAGAGAGGTCGAGCAATGGCGGACGTGTCGGTTCGCTTCGCGATGACGAACGACAGCGAAGTGGTGCTGAACCTGTCGCTGCCGCAGGCACTGCGCCTGATGGAAGCGATCGCCCGCAAGGTGGGCGAAACCCTGGCCGAGCGCAGCACGCAGACGGTCGGCGGTGTCGGCGGCGTTCCCGCCTCGGCTCCCTCCAACGGGATGCCCAGCCTGGGGCCGTACACCCCATCCTGAGCGTGTCCACGTGCCGCGCCGGTCCACGCGTCCCCAAGCGGTGGCGTCGCGCCGCTTGGCGCGTTCTCCCGCGGACAGTCCCGGGTGGACATTCGCCCGGGACGCCGACCGTCGCTCAGAACCGGGGCGGTGCCCCGGCGAAACTCACGGATCCGTCATGCACGGATCCGTCCTCGGGTCCCCAGGTCCGGGAGTGGTGACCGATCGAGCCCAGGGTCGAGCCCAAGGCGCGTGGGTGTGAGGCCGCGTACACTTCGCGAAGCCGGTCCACCGTCACCAGGGTGTAGATCTGAGTGGTGCTGACCGAGGCGTGTCCCAGCAGCTCCTGCACCACCCGGACGTCGGCGCCGCCGTCGAGCAGGTGGGTGGCGAAGGAATGGCGCAGCACGTGGGGTGAGACCCCCTCCACACCCGCCGCGAGCGCCGCCGTACGCAGCACCGACCACGCGCTCTGCCGGGACAGGCGGTTACCGCGGCGGGACAGGAAGACCGCGGGCCCCGAGCGGGGGGCGGCCAGCATCGGCCGCCCCACCCGCAGATAGTCGGCCACCGCGGCGATGGCGCACCGACCGAGCGGGACGATCCGGTCACGTCCGCCCTTGCCGTGCAGGCGGACGGAGGCGGCCTCCAGATCGAGATCGTCGACGTCGAGACCGACGGCCTCCGAGATCCGGGCCCCGGTGCCGTAGAGAAGCTCCAGCAACGCGGTCGCGCGCAGACGGCGGACGGCCTCGGCCGGTTCCACCGGCGGCGGTCCCCCGGGCGGCGGCGGGGATCCCGACGGGGGCGCACCCGCGGCCGCGGCGAGGACGGCCACCACCTGGTCGATGCTCAGGGCCTTCGGTAGCCGCCGGGGAGGCGTCGGCGGTCGAACCGGCCGGGACACGTCCTCGGGGACGTCACCCTCGTCGGCCGCGAAGCGGTGCAGCGACCGGACGGCGACCAGCATCCTCGCGACCGACGCCGCGGCAAGCGGCGGGTGCGTGTCGTCACCGGTG
>NZ_CDWRCM010000149.1:4688-11245 GCF_977927585.1 Frankia sp. CcWB2
CGCAGCACGGCGGCGAATCCGGCAACCTCCGCCTCACCGACCGCGCCCAACGAGGACAGACCGCATGCGGAGAGATGATCACAATAGCGGCGCAGGTCGCGACGGTAGGCGAGCACCGAGTTGTGCGCGAGTCCGCGTTCGCCCTCCAGATGGTGGAGATAGCGCTCGATGACGCCGGCGGGCGTGCCACGCAGCTGGGACCCGGCTCGATGATCCGCAGGCCGGGACAGGTCGTCCGGCCCGGGCCGAGGCGCCGACGGACGATGATCCGAGGACCCGCCGACGCCGGATGCCGAGGCCGCGGGGGGCACAGCCGGAATACCCGGTCGCCGTCGGTGACTCCCATCATCGAACTGATAGTAGGACCTGCCCCCCGTTCTCCGTTGGCGCCTATCCACATACCGCGTTTCCGCGGCTATCCTGGCGACTTGTGCGGGCGGACAACGGGTCGTCACGGTACGCCGCACGGCTAGGGGTCGCTATCGCCATGCTCGTCATCCTCACGGGCGCGGGCTGCGGCGGCGACCAGCACGAGCCATCCGGGGCCGCGGTCCCGACCCGCCCCGGTTCCCAGAACCCGGGCACGGCCGTCTCCGGCGGCCCTTCCTTCCCCGGTTCGGGCCCCGGTTCGGTCGACGACACGCCCGCGGCCGCTACTCGCACGGTCGAGGGCTACTTTCACGAGATCAACGAGGCCGCGCGGGCCGGTCGGGTCGCGGTTATCGCGCCGAGGGCGCTCGGTGGCTGCCAGCCCTGCGCCCTCGACGTCGGGGTGACCCGCTCACTCCAGCAGCGGGGGCTGCGCGCGGACGGGCCGGCCTATCAGCTGAGCGACGTGCTCGCCCGGCCGCGGGTCGGGCTCGTCACCGAGGTGGACTTCACCGTGCGAACCCGGGCGGTGGGGCTGCTGGACCCAGCGGGCCGGCGGGTCTCCGACGCCCCGGGCGTGCCGACCCGGGTCGGCACGGCCGAACTGTCGCTCACCGACCACGGCTGGCGTATCCAGACCCTGCGCTACGCCCCGGCCCGGGCATGACCACCGGCCCGGGGACGACCGCCCCGCGCACGACCACCGCCGCCCGCACGACCACCGCCGGCCGGCGCCGCGCGTTCCCGCGCCCGGCGCTGATCGCGGTCGGCGCGCTGCTGCTGGTGAGCCTGACCAGCCTCGCCGCCGGCGCGGCGCCCGCCGCCGCGGCGCCCGGGCGCACCGTCCCGGTGCCCTGCGCCGGCGCGCTGTGGGGTACCTGTGACACCCGGGCCACGGACAACGGCTACCAGTACCGCTACCACGACGGAGTGCTGGAGCGCGTCGGGATCCCGACCGGATCGGGGGCCCGGCGGAGCGCGGCCTGCGGCCAGGATTGTCCGGACGACCCGGCGGCCGTCTGTGACCTGCTGACCGCGGTCGGGCCGGATCCGGCGATGGACGCGCAGGCGCGGGCCCAGTACGACCAGGCGGTAGCGGGCTGCTTCAACTACCTGCTGCCCGCCGGCGCGGTGCCGATCGCCCAGGTGCAGGCCGCGCTCGCCAACTACCTGCGCGAGAAACTCCTGCCGAAGCCGTCGATCGTCATCGCGCCGTCCGGCCGCAGCTTCGCGAACCTGGCCACGATCCTCTACACCCCCGTGCCCGACTCGTTCACGTTCAACGTCGACCAGCCGGTCGTGGCGACCATCAGCGCCGTTCCCCGCTATCACTGGGAGTTCGGTGACGGCGAGACCGGCCCGGATGCTCCCGGCCGGCCCTACGACCCGGCGATCTCACCGCGCGATCATCCCGAGGCCTATGTGGCGCACGGCTACGCCCGGCCGGGCTGGTACCAGGTGACCCTCGCGGTGACCTGGGACGGCACGTTCACCGTCCCCGGGGTCGCGCAGGCATTCCCGATCGACGCGGTGACCCTCGCCGCCGCGCGGGGCATCGTCGTCGACGAGGCCGCCGGCGTGCTGGTCCACAACGATTGACGCCACCGCGGGACCGACACCACCGCGGAGAAACGGGGCCGCGGCGCGGCGGCTCAGCCGCGGTGGGCGGGACGAGCGGGCCAGGGTGCGTCGGGTGGGCGCAGACCGGCGTAGTTCTCGCCGCGCGCCCGGGCCGTGGCCAGCAGCCCGATGACCGCCATCGCGTTGGTGATCTCACCGCGCAGGACCCGTTCGACAGCGTCGGTGAAGTCGATACGCGCGAGACCCATCTCGGCCTCCTCGTGCACCGGCACGTACCGCTCGGCAGCCGGGATCTCGTGCAGCCCGCGGGCCAGGAAAAGGCGGTAGGCCTCGTCGGTCATCCCCGGCGAGGCCCACACGTCAACCAGCAGATCGTAGCGGTCGGCGCGCAGCCCGGCCTCCTCGGCCAGCTCCCGCGCGGCGGCCGAGGACGCCGGCTCGCCCGGCACGTCGAGAATGCCGGCGGGCAGCTCCCACAGCGGACCACCGACGGGATGACGGTACTGATGGACCATCACCACCCGATCGGCCTCGTCGAGGGCGACCACCCCCACGGCGCCGGGATGCACCACCACATCACGCTGCGAGATGTCGCCATCCGGCATCCGCACCTGATCGCGGCGGACAGAGATGACCCTCCCCTGGTAGGCCAGGGTGCTCTCGGTGACCTCGTACCGGTGCGGGGTCGCCGTCACGGGGACACCAGCGCGGCGGTGCCGTTGGAGCTGACGCTCGGACGGGACGCGCTCGCGCCCCGGCGGATACTCCCGCCGGATCGACCGGCCGTGACGCCGCGGGTCTGCGCGGCGCCGTTCTCCGGAGTGGGAGCGTCCTCGCCCGGCAGGTCCACCGGCAGCACCCCGCGGCGGCGGTCCGCATGCGCGACCGCCGCGGCGACGAGACCCCGGAACAGCGGATGGGCCCGGGTCGGCCGGGACCGGAACTCCGGATGTGCCTGGGTGCCGACGTAGTACGGGTGCACGTCGGCGGGCAGCTCGACCACCTCGACCAGGCGGCCGTCCGGCGACGCCCCGGAGAAGACCAGCCCGGCGGCGGCCAGCCGGTGCCGATAGTCGTTGTTCACCTCGTACCGGTGCCGGTGGCGCTCGGCGACCTCGGCGGCGCCGTACTCACGCCGGGCGAGCGTGCCGGGCGCCAGCACGCACGAGTACAGGCCCAGTCGCATTGTGCCGCCCATGTCCCGGGTGCCGGCCACCACCTCGTGCTGGTCAGCCATCGTGGAGATCACCGGGTGGGGGGTCTCGGGGACGAACTCGGTGGAGTTCGCCGCCTCCAGGCCGGCGAGACTGCGGGCCGCCTCGATGACCATGCACTGCAGGCCGAGGCAGATACCGAGGGTCGGAATGCCGTTCTCGCGGGCGTGCCGCAGCGCGGTGAGCTTGCCCTCGATGCCCCGCACCCCGAAACCACCGGGAACGATGATCCCGTCGACCCCGTCAAGCAGGGTGGCCGTCACGTCCGGGGAAGAGCACTCGTCCGAGGTGACCCACCGCAGGTCCACCCGAGTGTCGGTGGCGAAGGCGCCGGCGCGCAGGGCCTCGGTCACCGAGAGGTAGGCGTCGGGGAGGTCCACGTACTTGCCGACGATCGCGATCGTCGCCGTGTTGGCCGGGTGGTGCACCCGCCGCAGCAACGTGTCCCATTCCGTCCAGTCGACGTCGCGGAAGGACAGCCCGAGCCGACGCACCACGTAGGCGTCGAGACCCTCGCGGTGCAGCACCCGGGGAATGTCGTAGATGGAGCTCGCGTCCGGCGCCCCGACGACGGCCTCGTCGTCGACGTCGCACATCATCGCGATCTTCTTCTTGAGTGAATCGGGCAGCGGCCGGTCGGACCGGCAGACCACGGCGTCGGGCTGCAGGCCGATGCTGCGCAACGCCGCGACCGAATGCTGGGTCGGCTTGGTCTTCAGCTCTCCGGAGGGGGCGAGGTAGGGGACCAGGCTCACGTGCACCGTCAGGGCGTTGTCCCGACCGACCTCGTGGCGTACCTGACGGATCGCCTCCAGGTAGGGCAGCGATTCGATGTCCCCGACGGTCCCGCCGACCTCGGTGATCACCACGTCGACGGAGTCACCGGCCAGCCGCCGGATCCGGTTCTTGATCTCGTCGGTGATGTGCGGGACGACCTGGACGGTCTGGCCCAGATAGCCGCCGCGGCGTTCCCTGGCGATAACGGCCGAGTAGACCTGGCCCGTCGTCACGTTGGCGCTGCCGTCGAGGTCGACGTCGAGGAACCGCTCGTAGTGGCCGATGTCGAGGTCGGTCTCGGCCCCGTCGTCGGTCACGAACACCTCACCGTGCTGGAACGGGTTCATCGTCCCCGGGTCCACGTTGAGGTAGGGGTCGAGCTTCTGCATCGTGACGCGGAGTCCACGAGCCTTGAGGAGTCGACCGAGGCTCGACGCGGTCAGTCCCTTGCCGAGACTGGACGCGACCCCGCCGGTGACGAAGATGTGTTTGGTGATATGCGCCTGACCCACCCGAAGCTCCCGTGGTTACGCCGCCGGTCCGGCCCCGGCGCCTCCACGGGACTTCACGGTAACAGCTCCCCCACACGACGCCTCCAGCGCAATGCGGGGACTCTGCCATAAGGGTGAGTCAGGGCCCTCGGTTATCACCTTCGGTGACTCCCTGGACCACCGCAGGATGCCCGGCCTCCCCGACCGCGGTGGCACTACGGCAGCGCCTTGTCGGCCGCCGCGGCGGCGAGCAGCTCCTCGGCGTGCCCACGGGCCAGCGGGCTCTCCTCCTGGCCGGCAAGCATCCGGGAGAGTTCCCGCACCCGGCCGGCGTCGTCGAGCGTGACGACCCCACTGCGGGTGACCGATCCGTCGTCGGCCTTGTGGACCACCAGATGACGGTCCGCAAAGGCGGCGACCTGCGGCAGATGGGTGATACAGATCACTTGATGAGTGCGGGCGAGACGGGCGAGGCGCCGGCCGATCTCCACCGCGGCCCGACCGCCGACCCCGGCGTCCACCTCGTCGAAGACCATGGTCGAACCGGTGTCGGCGGCGGCGAGGACGACCTCGATCGCGAGCATAACCCGGGACAGCTCACCGCCCGACGCGCCTTTCTGGACCGGCCGCGGCGGCGCCCCGGGATGCGGGATCAGCCGCAGCTCCACGTCGTCGACGCCGAACGGTCCAAACGCGACGACCCGCAGGCCGACCGGCAGACCGGCCGGATCGTCGCGCTGCGACACGGCGGCCTCCACCCGGGCCCGGGGCATCGCGAGCCCGGCGAGCTCGGCGGCGACCGCCGCACCGAACCGGGCCGCCGCCTTGGTCCGGGCGTCGCTGACCTCCTCGGCGAGCCGGGCCAGCTCGGCGGTCAGGCTGTCCCGCCGGACGGTGAGCGCCTCGACGCTGTCCCCGGCGCCGTCGAGTTCCAGCAGCCGGCGCCCAGCCTGGTCCGCCCAGGCCAGCACGCCGTCGATGCCGGTACCGTGCGCCCGGGTCAGGCTGGTGAGGGCGGCCTTACGCGCCTGGGCGTCGGCGAGGCGCACCGGGTCGGCATCGATGCCCTCCGCGTAGGAGGCGAGGTCCGCGGCGACGTCGGTGAGTAGCATCCCCACCTCCGTGAGCCGCACGCCGAGAGCGGCGAGCTCGGCGTCGAGGGCGGACTCGCCGGCGATGATCCGCTGGGCCGCGGCCACCAGATCGACCGCACCGGGCTCGTCCGACCCGGTGGCCGGATCGCTCATCAGCGCGGCGTGCGCGGTCCGCGCCGCCCGCACCAGGGTCTCCACATGCTCCAACCTGGTCAGCTCGGCGTCGAGGATGACGTCCTCACCAGGGCCGGGGGCGACCCGTTCCACCTCGTCCAGGCCGAGGCGCAGCAGCTCCGCCTCCTGCTCGCGTTCACGCACCCGGTCGGTGATCTCGGCGAGCCGCCGACTGACCCGGGTCAGCTCCCGGTACACACCGCCGTAGCGGGCCAACGGCCCGGCGACGGCGGAACCGGCGAACCGGTCCAACGCGTCACGCTGGGTGGACGGCTTGAGCAGGCGCTGTGCCTCGGACTGGCCGTGCACGGCGATCAGCTCCTCGGCGATCTCGGCGAGGACACTCGCCGGGACCGAGCGGCCCGCGACCTGCGCCCGGGACCGGCCCTCCGCGGTCAGGGTCCGACCGACGACGAGGACAGCGCCGCCCGGATCCTCGTCGAGGTCGCCGCCGACTTCGCGGACCCGGGCCGCGACAGCCGACTCGGCACCGATGACGAGCCGACCCTCGACGAAGGCGCGATCGACCCCCGGCCGGACCAGACCGTAATCCGCCCGCCCGCCGGTGAGCAGCCCCAGCCCCTGGACAATCATGGTCTTGCCGGCTCCGGTCTCGCCGCTTACCACGGTGAGGCCGGGAGCAAGGTCGAGGGCGGCGTCGTCGATGACCCCGAGGCCGCGGATGCGAATCTCCTCGAGCACGCCCCGAACTCTAGCGTCACCAGAACGGAGGCCGATATCGCAGAGGCGGAAGATCCGCCACCGCTGCCGCCGCGTCGCGGCGAAGCCCCCCGACGATCATCCCAGGAAGCTCGCCGAAGGCGAGCTAACGGAAACCCCGAACGGCGCCCTAGGGC
>NZ_CDWRCM010000150.1:0-1309 GCF_977927585.1 Frankia sp. CcWB2
GTCGGTCGCCACTGCGGGCGGGCAGCGCGGGAGGCGGTGTACCGGGCCCTGAGTTGCTGGTTGGCGACGTTGGACATCCCGAACGCCACCCGGTAGATCAGCTTCGTGAGGCGGTTGACTCCCTCGGCGGCCGCGTTGGAGATCCCGTGGTGGACAGCGTTCGTGATCTCCTCGAGCCAGGTGTTGAGGGTCTCGGTCGCGGTGACGAGTTCGGGGATGCTGGTGCCGAAGGTCGCGACGTAGTCGAGGAAGCGGAACGGTGTGCGCGATCTCGGTGCGGGTGACCGGCCGGCCGGTCCGTGACGGGGAGAGCGCGAGCGCCCTGAGCAGCCGGTTCTTCGCGGTCCAGGCGACGCGCAGGTCGTAGGCGGCGTCGCCGTCGATCGCGACGAGCTCGCCGAGCCCGTCGAGGATCTTCCGTCGGCCGCGGTCCGAGAGCCGCTCAGGACCGTAGCGCAGCGCGTTGTTGAGCTGGGACTCGACGTCGGTGGCCCGGCCGCGCCGGTCGTGGAGCTGGTGACTGATGCGTCATCGCACGTCATCGCACATCCTGCCCAGGTGCTGGGCCACATGAAAATGATCGGCCGCGACCATCGCGTGCGGGAGGGCCTCGCGGGCGACGGCCCGGTACGTCGTCGACATGTCGATCGTGACCGCCCGGATCCCGTCACGCCAGGCCGCCGGCTGGGCCCGGAGCCAGGCGATCACGGGGGCCCTCGCCCGGGTCTCGACCACGCCGAGCAGGCCGTGCCCACCCGCGGAGACGAACGCGCCGTGCGCCGTGTGCCAGGCCACCCGCGCCCACCGCGCGGCCACACCATCCGTCTCGAACTCCAACACCTCGGCCACGAACCCCGGCAACCCCAGCACCGCCGCCACCGCACGACCAGCCGTACCCCCGAACAACAACGCACCCGTTCTTCCGGCGATCACGGACCTTAGACAAGTCGCGATCTTTCCGGATGGGCGGGTGCGTCCCTTTACAGCCCCAGGAGCCATCACGCTCCGTCACAACGACAGGTTGCGGAGGATGTCGTCGTGACACACCTGCACTGTGATCACTTCGGGTGGCTCGTCGATCCGAACGCTAATTTGTTCCCTCAGGCCAGGATCTGGATCGGCGGGGCTGATTACACGTACTTCCAGGAGTCGGCCAGAAAATCCACGGATGGGCAAGACGACGATGAGCGGAAGTTCATTATCGATCAGCAGCTCTCGCTTGCTGGCTTGCGTGATGCCGGCAGCGTTCAACTCCTGGACCGTGAAAAGTTGGAAGTGTTGCCGGGAATCTCCTTGATGCCGACCCCGG
>NZ_CDWRCM010000150.1:1727-2638 GCF_977927585.1 Frankia sp. CcWB2
CGCACCTACCAAGCAGCGAGATGAAGATCGGTGAGTACTCCAAGCCGTGTCGTCGACGTCGCCCGGCCGCCGTTCACATTGCCGTTCACATTGCCGGTCGCCTGCGTCGCCGGGGGATTCGTCATGACGGCATGAGCTGGCGAATGACGGCTGGCTCGGTCAGGGACGGGGTCACCAGGAGAGGGCGCCCTTCCGCCGGCCACGGCAGGGGTGTGCTCTGCGGCCAGTCTCCGGTGGTAACGACGATGACCGCCAGACCGGCCCGCTGCGCGGCGATTGCCCCGATCCTGGAGTCCTCGACGGCGACCGCGTCGCGCGGATCAACTCCCAGGGCCGAGCAGGCGGTTAGGTAGACCTCCGGGTGAGGCTTGGGTAGGTCGACATCGTCCGCGGCGATGGTCGCGTCGAACGCCACATCGAATCCCGCGCCGGTGAGCATCGCGACGAGTACATCGGCCGGGCTGTTCGAGGCGACCGCCATCGGTACGCTGCCGCTCAGGCCAGCGAGCAGGGCGGCCGCGCCCGGCATGGCGCGAGGAGGGTCACGTTTCACCGCCTGCCGCAGCGAACGGTGAAGCACCGATGCGATCAAGGCAGCTTCGTGTTCCTGGTTGCCCCAGCGCGCGATCCGCGCGGCCCCCGACGCGACGGAGCTGCCGACCAGCTGCCCGCGCATCACGTCGTCCAACTCGAAGGAGACGGCCGCGGCTGCCTCGTCGAACGCGGTGGCCCATGCCGCCGTGCTGTCCACGAGCAATCCATCGCAGTCGAACAGCACCGCGGCTGGCCGCTGACTGCCCCCTGTTCGCTGGTTCGCGCCGTGGTCGGAAAACGTCCCAGAGATAATCATCTGTCTCCATCAAAATCTGAACAGTCCGAGCGAATCAGTAGCGATTGAGTAGGACGAATCA
>NZ_CDWRCM010000150.1:2948-6141 GCF_977927585.1 Frankia sp. CcWB2
GTAACAGTGTTCATCGAGAGCATCCGCAGCCAGAGTCTGCGCGATGCGGGCATGGTCAGGATTCCGCAGAAGAAGAGCGATGAAAAGGCTCTCAAGAACCAGGAGGTGGGCGAGACGGCTGGTCATCGCCTCTATTTGGTACCGGGTTTTACGACTCCCGGCGACGAGCACGGTTGTCGCGACCTCCGTCAACGGGCTGCTGTGAAAACTGGTGATCGCGATAACCGCGGCACCGGCGGCGTGTGCGCCGCGAGCAGCGCCTACGGTCTCATGAGTCGCCCCGGTGTGACTCACCGCGACCGCGACATCATCCGGCCCGAGCAGGCGTGCCTGCACGTGCTGCGTGTGCACATCCGGCGGGAAGCTGGCCGGGACGCCGATCGTGGCCAGCCGAAACGCCCCGTCCGCGGCAATCGGTGCGCTTGTGCCGACCCCCCGAAAAAGAACACGCCGCGCCGCATGGAGCGCCTCAACGGCATCGGCAAGCGCACCCGCGCCCACGCTCATCGGGACGCGCGACAGTGCCTGACCGTTCGAGGCCGCCAGCTTGGCAAGCACCTGATGCACGGTGTCGCTGGGATCGATGTCCTCCCGGGGGCGTTCACCGAGCGGCAGAAGATCTTGAGCTAGAGCGATCTTGGCTGCCTGGAAACCCTTGAAGCCGAGACTTTGGCACGCGCGGACGACCGTGGCGACCCCCACCCCCGCGGCAGCGGCGACCTCGGATACCGAAAGATTAAGGATCTCCGCTCCCGGCTCCAGCAACGCTTCGAGGACCCGGGCCTCGCTCGGAGCGAGATCCGCGGCGGCCCCCCGCACCCGTTCAGCAAGGGTGCCAGCCGGCTCGTCAGCAACGCTCGCCGCGCCGGTCTCACTGGGCCTGGTCGCCCTGGGCCTGGTCGTCACATCCACGAACCTAGCCACACGGAACAACGTTCCGATGAACGATGGATGGACATTTTATATCAAGAAAATATCGGAATTTTGTTCCGACGCTGCTCCTCACGCAGGGCTAGCTGGTATTTGCGGACGGATCCGGAACCCGTCCGCGGGCGGGCACGTTACCGCCGGGCGAGTCGGCCCAGTACCGGCGGAAGCTCGCCGGAATACACCACGGTCAGGAAACGGGTGGCCCGGGTCAGCGCGACGTAGAGGTCGGCGAGCCCCCGGGTCGGCCCGGCCAGCAACGCGGCCGGTTCCACCAGCACCACCGCGTCGAACTCGAGACCTTTGCTCTCCGCCACGCTCAGCACCACCACCGGCGCGTCGAGAGCGTTGCCGACGGATCTGGCGGGGTCGACGGAGTCCGCCGCGACCGCCAGATCCGGGAGGGCTGCCATGAGGGCGCCGCGCAGCCCCGGGATGTCCTGCGGGCGGCAGATCACGGCGACCCGCCCGTCGCCGACCTCGCTCGCGGCCCGGCTCGCCGCGTACACCACGGCGGCGACGAGGTCCCCGGGAGGCTCCTGGGCGAAGGTCCGCCTGTCCTTTAGCAGACCAGTCTCGAGCAGACCGACGAGGCCCGGGACATCGTCGGTCGTCACGTCGCCCACGCGCACCGCCGTCGGGGCACGGCCCACCGAACGCACTGAGAGGGGAACGGAGACCGTCGGGTCCTGCGCCCGCAGGACGTCGGCGGCAACGTCCATGATCTCCCGAGGTGTGCGGTAGTTGACGCTGAGCCGCTCGACCGTAAACCGGTCGCCGACCGCGGGCCCCAGCAGCTCCCCCCAGGACGTCGGCGCGCCCGGCCGGGCGGTCTGGGCCAGGTCACCGACGAGGGTCGCCGTGCGTCCCGGGCAGCGCCGCCACAGCAGCCGCCACAACATCGGCGAGACCTCCTGGGCCTCGTCGACGATCAGGTGGCCGAAAGTCCAGGTGCGGTCCTCGCGGGCATGATCGGCGGCACTGCGCCGCGCCCGCGGCCCGCTCCACCGCTCGGCGAGCGCCTCGGTGTCAACCTGCCCCTCGAGCCCGAGCATGTCCACCACGCCCCGGGCGTACTCGCGTTCCTCCTCGCGTTCCCGCTCGGCACGGCGGGCGGTCTCGCGGCCGGTCTCCTCGCCCGGGTCGCCGAGCAGCTCGGCGGCCTCGTCGAGCAGCGGCACATCGGCCGGAGCCCACGCCCGCTCGACCCACTCGACCCGCTCGACCCGCTCGGCGGCCGCTGTACTCGCCGTACCCACGCCGTCGCGCTGCACCGGGATCCGGGCGGACGCTGCGGCCGTCCGCCGGTCCTCGAGCAGAGATCGTTCCGCCGGGGTGAGTCGGCTACCCGCCGCACGCGCCAGGGCCGCCGGATCGGCGAAGAGCTCCTCGAGGAGCCGCTGGGGGGTCAGCAGCGGCCAGAGGCCGTCGAGCACCGTACGGACCTCTTCCGCCGACCACAGGTCCCGGATGATCTGGCCGCGTTCGTCGGCGTCGAGCAGCCCGCCCGGGATCTGGTTCACCACCTGGGTGGCCAGCTCTGCCAACAGCTCGCGCAGGAAGATCCGACGGGCCGAGTTGTGCGGGCGACGGCTGCGCCGCGTCCGGGTGCGGACCCGCGCGACCGTGTCGCGACCGAGGCGCAGCATGTGATCGTCGTAGGGGATGAGCACCTCTCGCCGCGGCAGCCGCTGCCGGTCCCTGACGGCGGCGGCGATGACCTCGGCCATCCGCGGATCACCCTTGAGCGCAGCGGTCGCGGCGTCCTCGACGCCGTGCGCGTCGACCCCGGGAAAGAGCCGTCCCGGCGTGGCGAAGATCACCCCGGTCTCCCCGAGGGAGGGCAGCACCTGGTCGATGTAGCGCAGGAACACCGGACTCGGCCCCACGATCAGCACGCCGGACTGGTCGAGTCGAGCCCGGTCGTTGTAGAGCAGATAGGCGGCACGGTGCAGCGCCACCGCGGTCTTACCGGTCCCCGGTCCACCGTCGACGACGAGCACGCCGTTCGCCCGCGCCCGGATGATGCGGTCCTGCTCGGCCTGCAGAGTGGCGATGATGTCGTGCATGCGCCCGGTCCTGGGCGCGGCCAGCGCCTCGAGCAACATCGTGTCGCCGGACGCCGTCACCCCGCCGGGCTCGCTCGTGCCGGTGCCAGTGCCGGTGGCCGTGCCGGCCGGCAGGCTCAACGGGTCGTCGGCGATGCCGGTGACCTCCCGGCCCTTGGTCCGCAGATGACGCCGCCGCACCAGACCGTGCGGATCGG
>NZ_CDWRCM010000150.1:6449-11769 GCF_977927585.1 Frankia sp. CcWB2
CCAGCGTCGCCCGGTAGAAGGCGGTGGCCACCGGGGCCCGCCAGTCCACCAGGATCGGTTCCTGCTCGCTGTCGGACAGGCCGATCCGGCCGATGTACGTCCGGCGCCCGTCGGCGTGGTCCATCGCGCCGAAACACAGCCGCCCTTCGGCGGCGTCGAGGCGGGCGAGCCGGTCGGCGTGGGTCGCCGCGAACACGTCACGTTCCACGAGTGACTGTGGGGTGCCCGTGCCACTTTCCAGCAGGACCCGGCGCAGCTGCCCACGGGTGATCTCGCGGACCTCGTCCAACCGGATGTACAGCGTGTCCAGGTACGCCTGTTCACGGGCGCGCTCGACGTCCTGCATGGTCGGCACCGGCTCTCCTCCCGGTCGCGGTCGGATTCTTGGGCTGCGGCTTCCCGGGCTGCAGGCCGACGCCGTCAGGTGAGCCAGGGAGAGTAACAGCCCCTCCCCGGCAGATCTTCCCGGCCCGCCTGGTGACCCGGCTCCGGTGACCCCACCCTGGTAACGACATGTCCACGACAACGACGGCGTGTCCACGAACGACCACGGCAACCACGGCAAGCCGGCCCGCCATCCGGCACGGCGGCCGGAATGCCGCATCATCGCTGTTCCAGGTTACGGATGTCCGGCGACGGGATACACCGCAATGATCCACCTGGTGCGGGGTAGCGACCAACCTGATCCGAGGTAGCAGACGGCCCGGGCGAAGGAGCCGTTTCCGGCGGTTCCTTCGCATCCACGGTGAACGGCGTCCCGAGCTGGGGCGTCCACCGAGGTAATCAGACGCCCACCGAGGTGAGATGCTCCACCAGGGTGCCGTCGAAGGCCGGCAGATCATCCGGTCTGCGGCTGCTGATCAGCGTGTTCGGCCCGGACCGGCAGATGACGACCTGCTCGTCCACGACCTCGGCCCCGGCGTTGCGCAGATCGGTGCGCAGGCTCGGCCAGCTCGTGATGCGCCGTCCGCGGACCACGTCCGCCTCGATCAGGGTCCAGGGAGCGTGGCAGATCGACGCCACCGGGCGGCCGGCATCGAAGAAGTACCGGACGAACTCGACAACACCCGGCTGCCACCGCAACTCGTCCGGATTGGCGACTCCGCCGGGCAGCACCAGCGCGTCGAAGTCCGCGGGATCCGCCTCGGCGACCGTGACGTCGACCGGGAAGGTGTCCGCGGGGTCCAGGTGCCGGAACGCCCGCACCCTGCCTCCCTCCGTCGACACCAGCACCGGACTCAGGCCGGCCTGCTCGATGGCCTTCCACGGCTCGGTGAGTTCGACCTGCTCGACGCCCTCCGGTGCCACCAGAAACGCGATCTTGCGTTGAATCCTGTCGTCGTGCGTCGTCATCGACACGTCCTCCTGCCTGATTCCTGTCTGCCTGCTGCCCGCCTGCTGTCTGCTCCTGTCTCGCCAGCTGGGGTCGGGACCGGACGGGCGTCAGGGCCTGCTCGCCGCCTCCCGCAGGTCGGTGACGTCGTGCTCGAGACGCGCCCGCACCAGCGCAGCGACCAGCCGCGGGAAGTCCTGCCGGTCGACCAGTGCGGCGAGCCTCGCCGGGCCGGTCGGCAGCCCGAGGGCTCCAGCCGTTCTCCGGGTAGGTTCGTCGAGGTAGGGCACCAGCTCGTCCCATCCCGCCTGCGCCTCGCGCAGGAAGATGTCGGCACCGACCGGACCGATCCCCTTGATCTTCTGCAGCAGCTCCCGCTCCCGGTCCGGGGAGTGCTCGGCGGCATCCCGCAGCCGGCGGACATCACCGTCGTAGGTGTCCATCAGGTAACGGCAGGCCGCCTCCAATGTCCGAGAGGTGCTCTCGTCGTAGCGCGCGTACCCGCTGCCGTTCAGCACCCGGGTACGGTCCTCCCAGGTCGCCTCGGCCATGGCTGCGGCGTCGGTCCAGCCGGCGTCCATCAGGGAACGGCAGGCGGCGACCGCGATCGACGTGCGGATCCGTGCGCTCGCGAGCAGGGCGAAGACGATCAGCCTGAACATCGCTTCCGCGGTGTCAGCCGGCACGTCGGCGCCGATCTCGTCGGCGTAGGTCCGCCCATGCCGGGCGAGCAGTTCGGCGAGCACCGCCTCTGTGTCGGTTCCAGCCATGCAGTGGGGCTACCCGCGATACCCGCCATCACTCCGCCCCGCCCATGCGCTCCGCCCATGCGCTCCGCACACGCACTCCGCCCTGCCCGTGCCGTCCCGGCGGTACCCACCCACCACGTCCGCGGCGGTGCCTCGGGCCCGCCACCCGACGCCCCGACGCCCCGCCACCCGACGCCCGACTCCCGCCTGCCGGCCGTTGGTCCGCCCCGACTGTTCCCCTCGGCACATGCCCTCTACCCGGTCGGGAGGGCAGGCTGGGGGTAGACACTTGAGAGAAGGGAGGCTGAGATGTCCACCAAAGCAGCACGGTCCGTACTGGTTCCCCTGACTCCCGACCTGGCTCGGGAGGTGGTCGCCGCATCCGCCGCGGCGCCGTCCATCCATAACACGCAGCCGTGGCGCTGGCGCCTCGAGGCAGGCCGGCTCACCCTTCTCGCCGACAGCACCCGCCAGCTCAAGGTCGCCGATCCCGAGGGCCGGCAGATGCTGTTGAGCTGCGGAGCGGCGCTGTTCAACGCCCGGCTGGCGCTGCGGACCCGCGGCGAGGTCCCCGTGGTGGAGCCGCTACCCGACGGCGTCGACGACTTCCGCCCCGCCCCGCTCGCCACCATCTCGGTGATCGGCCATCAGCCTGCCGAGGACGACGAGCGGGCATTGGCCGATGCCATCCCGCGGCGGCACACCGATCGCCGGCCGTTCGACGACCAGCCGTTGCCGGCCGAGGTAATCAGCCGCCTGCGTGCCGCGGCCGAGGCGGAGGGCTGCTGGCTCACCGCGCCGATCGACCCGGAGCTGCGCGTCCAGGTCAGCGTCCTGCTGTCCCGGGCGGACTGGATCGAGGCGCACAACGTGGCCTACCGGGAGGAACTGGCCTCGTGGAGTCGAACGGGGTCCACGTCGGCCGATGGCATCCCGCGCAGCGCAGTCGTCCACACCGACGCCCCGCGCCAGTCCGAGTTCCCGATGCGGGACCTCGACGTGGTCGACGAGGCGGGGACCGTGCTGGACGAGACGGGTGTGGAACGGCCCGGCATCCTGATCATCGGCACCGATGCGGACACGACCGCCGACCGGCTGCGCGCTGGGCAGGCGATGCAGCGTGTGCTGCTCACCGCCACCTTGCTCGGTCTCGCCTCGTCGCCGATGTCGCAGGCGATCGACGTCGAGGGCATGCGGGAGCAGTTCCGCGGCACCACCAGCGGTCTCGGGCACGTCCAGATGATCCTGCGGGCCGGCTATCCCGAGCCGGGTGCACAACCGCTCGGCCCCACTCCCCGCCGGGACGTCGACGAGGTCCTGGAGGTCGTCGGGTCGGATGATCGGGCGTAGCACCGTTCGGCCGTTCGCGTTCGGCCGTGCAGCGTTCCTTCCTGACACATTCGGCGAAAGCCGCACAGATACGGGGTTGTGTGGGCCGCCAGCCGCTTTGATCGGGGACCAGACCGGGTCGCCGGTGGACCGACCGGCAATCGGAGGTGTCGCGAGGTCCGCGACGGCTCGGTCGTGACTCGGGGGGTTCCCGGGGACGCGGCGCGGCGTTCCCGGGAGACTCCCCCGCCCGGGCCTTGGTCGGCCCCGGTCGACCCCGGCCGTACCCGGTCAGAGACCCCGACCGCCCCTGGTCGCCCCCCGGCCGACCAGGAGGCAGGACGTGACCGGATGACAGAAGCCACGCGGGCGCCGAATGCCTGTCGCTGCATTGACATCGAGGTGGCGGGGGCTGTCGGGGCCCCGACAGCCCGGTGCCCGGTCACTCTCGCCTAAGATTTTGCCAGCGGTTGACCGTAATGGTTGATCGGGACATTCCGTGATGGATCAAGAGTCGGTGCGCGTCCACCGGCGGGCCCGCGACCTGCGCGGCGTTCCCGCGCGAGGCCGCGGTCGGCACGCGGCGGGTGGGGGTACAGGTCGATGATGTCATCGGATGCGGGTGTGGCGGCACGATCCGCCCCCCTTGGCCCGGACGACCCCCACGAGCTCGGCTCGTACACGCTGCTGGGCAAACTCGGCCAGGGTGGAATGGGCATGGTCTATCTGGGCCGCTCCGGGAAGGGCCGGCTCGTCGCCATCAAGGTGATCCGGAATGAGGCTGTCGGGAACCCCGAGTTCCGAGCCCGGTTCCGGCTGGAGGCCGAGACCGCCCGGCGAGTCGCCCGGGTCTGCACCGCTGAGGTGCTCGACGCCGATCCGGACGCCGAGTGGCCCTACCTGGTCACCGAGTTCATCGAGGGCGAGACCCTCGCCCGGTACGTCCAGCGCAACGGCCCGCTCGCCGATGCCAACCTCGAACAACTCGCGGTCGGCGTGGCCGCGGCGCTCACCGCCATCCACAGCGCCGGGATCGTGCACCGCGACCTCAAGCCCGCGAACGTCATCCTCTCACCGTTCGGCCCCCGGGTGATCGACTTCGGTATCGCCCGGGCGGTGGACGCCGGCAGTAACCTCACCGACGATCTCCAGCAGCTCGGGACGCCGGCGTTCATGTCCCCGGAGCAGATCGAGAGCCGGCCGATCACCTCGGCGGTCGACATCTGGGCGTGGGGTGGCCTCGTCGCCTTCGCCGCCACCGGGCACTACCCCTTCGGTGAGGCCTCGGCGCAGGTGCTGCTCTACCGCGCCCTACACGAGGAACCGCGGCTCGACGACGTCGACCCGGCGCTGCGCCCGATCGTCTGGCACGCGATGCGCAAGGACCCGAGCACCCGCCCGAGCGCCCAGCAGCTCATGCTGCGCCTGCTCGGCGACCCGTCGGGCACCGGCCCGGACGCTGCCGCCGCCGTCAACCCGCAGGACGTCACGAACATCCTGCAGGGCTGGAAGCTGCCAGTGCCCGGGCCCGGGCGCACCGGTCACGGGCGCACCGGTCACGGGCGCACCGGGCCCCACGGGGCCGGCTTCCCCGCAACGGCAGCGGCCCCCGTCAGCAGCGGTTACACCGTCGACCAGGACGCCCCGACCCGGCTACCCGCCGGTGCCGGCGGTCACGGGAGTCCCGGCGGTCCCGGGGGCGGTGGAGCCGATGCTCCCGGCCGGCAGGGCGGCGCGGGCGGGAACAGGAACCGCACCCCGCTGCTCGTCGGTGGAGGTGTCGTAGTCGTCGGCGCGATCCTCGCGGGAGTACTCGCCCTCAGCTCGGGTGATGACGGCGGCTCCGGGACCGACGCGGCCAATCCGGCCACCATCTCCGGGGCTCCGGCCACGTCGCCCCAACCAGCCC
>NZ_CDWRCM010000151.1:0-2141 GCF_977927585.1 Frankia sp. CcWB2
CGTGGACAGAGCGACAACTGCGGCTTTTCTCCTTGCGGAACTTCCCATGACTCCCCCATTGCTAGCGGAAAATGACCAAATGCTGTCGGCAGTGGAGGCCATTTCGGTCAGCGAGGACCGAAATCGGATCACCGACCGAACTCGAGCGATCCGCACTCAGGCTGATTTCCGCGGAGAAACACGCTTCCACGCAAATGACACAGCCCGCCCCGGGATCTTGGGATCTTCCCCTCCCGGCACCTCCGACTACGGAGAGTAGCTTCGATGTTGCCAATAGGTGGGAGGCGCGCATGATCGACTCGGGTGAGTCCATCCGGGTGGCTCCAGCGGAGCCCTCGGCGGCGACACCACCTGACGGATCACCTGACAGCCCCACGATGGGGCGCCGATCGGCAGGCATCGGCATCGGCCGGCCCGTTCGTGGCGGGGTTACTGTTCGCCGGCTGTTCCGAGCGGCATCGAAAAACTGGTAGAAATTGCACCCGCCAACTCGCCGATCATGATCGATCGGTAATTGACCGATATTCCTGGCGGCGGCGCGACAACCTCCCTAGGCTGCCTTCATGACGGGTTACCATCTGGCCCAGGTGAACATCGCCCGACTGCTCGCGCCGCCCGGCTCCTCCGCGCTGACCGACTTCGTCGCCGGTCTCACTCCCACCAACACGCTCGGCGACGGGCAGCCTGGCTTCGTCTGGCGCCTGCGGGCCGAGGATGGCGACACCGTCGTACGCACGTTCGTGTGGGAGGGCGACGGCGACCATGCGATCATCGTGAACCTGACCGTCTGGGAGTCGGTGGAGGCGCTGGCCAACTTCGTCTTCCGTAGCGGCCACGGGGCGTTCCTACGCCGTCGGCGCGAGTGGTTTCATCCCACCCAGCGGACGACCAACGCCCTGTGGTGGGTACCCGCCGGGCATCGGCCGGGGACGGACGAGGCCGAGGACCGGGTTCGTCACCTGCGGGCCCACGGTCCGACCGCCACCGCCTTCACGTTCCGGCTGACGTTTCCACCGCCGGACCGGCGGATCTCCCTGGTCCCGGGAAGCGGCCCGGAGAACACCGCCGAGCAGCCAGGCCGAGCGGCACCGAGAAACGCGGCGGCCGGAGGCTGATCCGGCGATGGGCTCCCGCGCCGAGGACGTGAAAAAATATGCTGGAAAGATGTACGGAAAATACGCGTGAAACCCTTTTCAGGGGACGGTCGGGTCGGTGTGGTCGATCCAGTTGGACAGAATGGCACCGAAGACGGCCGGATCCTCCGCACGGTTCCAGAACGCGGTGGCGGCCTGGACCGCGGTGGCCCCGGCCAGCAGGTAGTCGGCGACGTCGCGCCCGTCGGTCACACCCCCGACCCCGACGATGTCCACACTCTCCGGGAGCAGGCGGCGTAGCTGGCGCACCTGACCGAGCCCGACGGGCTTGAGCGCCGGCCCGCTCATACCGGCGAGCTCGACGTCGACGACTGGTCGGTGCGCCTCGTCGACGGCGAAGGCGTTGGGGAAGGTATTCACCGCCGTGACGAACCGCGGGCCACCGGGACGCGCGGCGACCTCATCGATCACCGTTGCGAGCTCCGCCAGAGCCGACGGATCGGAGAACGGCGAGATCTTGACTCCGTAGGGGACGCGTCGGGCCGGATCGGCACCAGCCTGCGCCACCAGCGTGTCGCCCACCGCCGTGCAGATCGTCGCGGTGTGCCCGGGATCGAAGCAGGCGATGCGCTTCTGCGTTCCGCCGTCCCAGACGTTCGGGCAGGCCAGGTTCAGTTCGATCAGATCGACCCCCGTCCGCGCCACGACCGCGGAGATCTCGCGGTATTCGTCGACACCGAACCCGGCGACGCTGACGGTCAACGGCTTGCCCGCCAGGTGAGCGCGCCGCACCATGCCGGGCAGATGCGCGGCATAGTAGTCCAGTCCGCGGTTGGGAAGCCCGAGCGCGTTCAACGAGTAGACTCGGCCAGGCCAGTAGACGTTGCCGGAGTTGCCTGACCGCGGTTCTCTGGTGATCGAACCAACGACGATCATCGAGACCGCCGACCGGGCGAACGTTTCGACATCCTCGGCGGTCTTGCAGGTGCCGGCCGCGTTCATGATCGGATGTTCCAGGGAGACACCGCACAGACCGCTCATGACCCC
>NZ_CDWRCM010000151.1:2500-4168 GCF_977927585.1 Frankia sp. CcWB2
TAGGGTTTTCGCCTGGATCAGGTTCGTGACCGGCAATCGATGATCCGGGTCGCCACCCTCATGCCACGGCGGAGGTTTTTCCGTGGCGCGCCCGCAAACGGTCGATGGCCTTCTGGTAGACCTTCTCGCGCAGGGCGGCAATACGCAACGGCTCGAGCTCGGCGGTGCCGACCCGACCGCGGGCACCCACCGTCTCCGCGAACTCCGGGTCGGTGAGGAAGGGTTCCAGGGCGTCGGCGAGTGCGGGGGCGTCCTCCGGCGGGATGACCGTGCCGCCCTTCCATTTCGCCACCCAGGTGGCCACCCCGGTTGTCGCGGTCGCGACGACCGGGCGTCCCGAGGCCATTCCCTCGAGACCCGCGATGGAGAAGCTCTCGAACCGGCTCGGCACGACGACCGCCCGTGCCTCCTCATAGGCCTTGACCAGCTCGGGACGGGTCAGGTGGCCGGCGAAACGGCAGGTGACGCCGAGTTTGACCGCCTGCTGCTCCAGCCAGGTCCCGGTCGCCACACCCTCGATCGTGCCCGAGGACTGACCGGCGAAGACCACCGTCGCCTCGACACCCCGTTTCTTCAGCAGCGCGGCCGCCTCGATCAGGACATCCAGCCCCTTGCGCCATTCGAGCCGTCCGACGACGAGCAACGTCGGGTCGGTGTGCTGGGGCGACGCCACCTCCATGTACGGGGACCGGTCGAACGGGTAAGGAATGACGTCCGCGTCGGTATCCCTATCCAGCCAGCCGAAACCGCGCAGCGTGGTGACGATCAGCTCAGAGGGAGCGGTGCGCGCGTCGGCACGCAGAGCGGAGAACCGGTCGATCCGGTCGGCCACCGCGCCCCTGCCGTGCAGCCGGCCGTCCCGCAGGCGCACATCCATCATCGTCGGGGTGTGCAGGTGGATCACGAGGGGGATGTCGCGGCGCAGGGCGGTACGCAGGCCCCGGGTCTCGCCGTCCTGAGTCTCGATCACGTCGGGACGCAGACCGAGACGACGCAGCCAGAAAGCATAGGAAACCGCGAGAACGAACCGCAGGGAGAGCGAATCGCGAGGGTGGTTCTCCCCCTGGAACGACCGGCCGAGTGGGCCGAGAAACCTGGTGACGGGCAACCGCAGGAGAGGCCGCCGGTGCACCATCACCCCGTCATGATCCTCATCCGTGCGGTAGCGTCCCTGCGCGCAGAGGATATGAACCCGATGACCGAGCGCGACCAGTGCGTGAGCGATGTCGTGTGTATAGACTCCCGCCCCGTCCCAGATGATCGGCGGATACTGCTCGCACAAGAAGACGATCTCCATGCCCAATCCCCCACCGCGAGCGAACTTCGGTCAGCTCACCTTATCGCCACGATAACCGGTTGCTGCGGAGGTTTTGGATTTGCGACCACTCGCGCCGCGCCGGCCCACAGATAGGGGTATAGCGACTTCCCTCGCGGCCCGGCTCGCGAGGGAGGTCGCCGGGATACCTGGTCCGGGGCGTGGGCTACAGGGACGGACTGACCACTCAGCCGCGTAACGGCATGGACCGGCCGGTCCTGGAACCGTGCGCCGGCGGGACCCCGGTGCCGTACAGCCGCGGACCCGACAACCCTCCCGAACCCGAACCCGAACCGGTAGCCGGCCCTGGCCCGGCACCCGTCGGCCGGGTGACCTTCGGTTCGATCCGGCGC
>NZ_CDWRCM010000151.1:4486-11363 GCF_977927585.1 Frankia sp. CcWB2
GCATGACGGCCGTGAGGATCAGTGCCACGACACCGATCAGCACGCAGATCACGATGTCGAGGACCCAGATCGCCACGCTGTGCTTCCACAGCCCGTCGGCCGGGTCGGTCCGCAGGGTCTCGTTACCGAACTTGCTGACGTCGTTGAGATCGTCCGTGGACGCCAGGGCCGCGAACCCCCAGCGGGCCGGGACGAGCAGGCTGATCTGCTCCAGCACGGGGCGCCCGACCAGCGAGGTCAGTCCCCCCGGAGAACACCAGCTGACCCATCGTGACCAGGACCAGGATCGGCATGGTCTTGTCCGCGTTGTCGATCAGCGTCGAGACCAGCAGACCGATCATCATCGAGGCGAGCGCCGCGACACTCACCGCGATCAGACACTCCAGCACCGGCGAGCCGAGCACGACCGCCCTCGGCGGGGTCCGGCCCACCAGCCCGATCAGGGTGAAGACAAGACACTGGGCGGTGGTGATCCCGGTCAGAAGAATGATCTTTGATCCAAGGTAGGCGGTGCGGGACAGCCCGATCGTGCGTTCCCGCCGGTAGATCGGCCGCTCCTTGACGATCTCCCGGACCGAGTTGGCCATGCCCATGAAACAGGCACACAGCACCAGGACGAGGAGAACCTTCGTCGCGTCGGTGTTCGGCGCCTGGGGTAACGCACGCAGCCCGTCCGGGGCGCGGATCACCTGTGGGACGACGCCGAGCAGGAACGGGAAGGCAATGATCAGCCGTAGGTACGACCGGTCGGCGAGCACGACCCGCCAGTACCGTCGGGTCAGCGTCGCGAGCTGGGCCCGGACCGGCTGCTGGCGCACGCTGGGCAGCTCCGGCGGTGCCTTGCGCACCGCGGGCGCCACGATCGCGGAGGGTACGAAGAACTCCGAGTCCCGGAACCGCTCCGCCATCTCCTCACCCGGAGTGGCCTCGAGCTCGCGGAACACCGCCGCGAACTCGCGGAAGTCCTCCTTGCCGAAGAACCGCAGCGCCCCGTCCGCAGGCCCGAAGTAGGCCACGTGCCCGCCGGGCGCGAGCACGAGGATGAAGTCGCACAGGTCCAGGAACAGCACACTGTGGGTGACGACGATGACGGTCCGGCCGGTCTCGTCGCCGGAGCCGGCGCCGCCGCCCTTCGCCAGGCCCCGCAGGGTTTCCATCACAGACTGGTCATTGGCCGGGTCCAGACCGGAGGTCGGCTCGTCCAGGAACAGCAGAGAGGGCCGGGTGAGCAGCTCCAGCGCGACGCTGGTGCGCTTCTTCTGGCCGCCGGAAAGCCGGAAGACCGGTGTGTTGGCGTGCGCGGTCAGTCCAAGCTGGCCGATGACCTCCTCCACCCGGGCCCGCCGCTCCTCGGCGGTGGTGTCGGCGGGGAAACGCAACTCCGAGCCGTACAGCAGAGCCTCACGCACGGTCAGCTGATCGTGCAGCGGGTCGGCCTGCGGCACGTACCCGATCCGGCGTCGCAACTCGTCATACTCGGCGTAGAGGTCACGTCCCGCGTAGATCACCGATCCCCGGTCCGCCGGTCGGAAGCCGGTGAGAGCGTTGAGGAGCGTGGACTTGCCGGCCCCGCTCGGTCCGACGACGCCGAGCAGGGAACGGCCCGGCAGCCGGAAGGTCATGTCGTGCATGAGCTGCTTGGTGCCGGCCCACACCGACAGCGCCTGCGCCTCGAAGGCCACGTCACCGGAGTCGACGTATTCGACGAGCGAGTTTCCCTCGAGCTGGAACAGATGATGGCCGATGGCGATGATGTCGCGTTGCATCACCCGCGCCCGGGTGACCCGGTGACCGTTGACGAAGGTGCCGTTGGCGGAAGCGAGGTCGACGAGCTCGACACCGGCCACCGAGATGTGCAGCTCGGCGTGATGGCGGGACGCGAGCAGGTCGCCCACGTTGATGTCGTTGTCGCGGGACCGGCCCATCCGCACCCGTCCGATCGTCAGCGGATGCACGCGCCGCCGGTCGTGCACGATCGTCGCCTGTCCCACGGCCGAGTCGGGCCCGCCCGACTGCGCAGGCGCCGCTGGGACGGGCGCCGCCGGGATGGGCGCCGACGCAGCGCCCGGCGCCGGTTCGGACCACCATTCCGTGCCCGGCACCGCCGCGCCCGGCGACGGCGACGGCCAAGACGGCGACGGCGACGGCGGGCCGGCAAGGGGGATGGGTGCCCCGCCCGGGCTATGGGTCGGCGCGGTCGGCGGGATCATCGGCGGGGCCGGACGCAGAACGAGCACCACCTCAGGTCCGTCCACCGCGCCGAGCCGGAGCCGGAGCTCCCCGGAGACGGCAAGACCGCCCACACGGCAGCCATCCCGCCAGAGACCGTTGGCGCTGATGTCCTCGATCCGCCATCCGCCGACGTCGGGATGCAGCACCAGATGCCGGCGCGACACCCGGCCATCGTTGATCACAATGTCGGCCGTACGGGCCCGCCCCACCACGACCGGCTTGTCTCCGGTGAGCGTCGCCTCCCCCGCGGGGGTGGTGACGTGAAGCGGGGTCGGAACCACCAGCACTCTCCCTCGCTCCTTCGATCGCCAGACGCACCATAGTGTGCCTGTGCAGAGGGAGTTTTCCCGCCCCTTCCGCAACATGTCCGAAAGCTGACGGCCACGAGACGGCGCCACGACGGGTTGGAGCGTGCTGGATCCGGACACCGACCGGTCCGGGGAACGAGGAAATGCGGTGGGCGGGTGGTGGAAATCGAATCAGTTCCAGCGGGCCGCACGGGTGCCGCCGTCGGGTAGGCGGGCGGAACCGACGGCCTGACCGCGGTTGTTGACCGCCACGGCGCGGCTGGTGCCGCCGCCGAAATCGCCCAGGAGCACCATCCGACCGTGGGACCAGCGGAATCCGTGCTCGGCGCCGTCGGGCGTACTGCTGACGCCAACGATGTCGCCACGGTCGCTGATCGCCGCCGGCGTGCTGGAAGGGCCGCCGAGGATGCCGAGATCCGTCACGCGGCTGTCCTCCCAGCGGAAGCCGCGACCGCCACCGTTGCCGTCGAACGTCGAACCGACGACCTGCCCAGCGTCGTTGATCGCCGTCGCCAGGCTGCCACGACCGCCCAGCGCGCCAAGATCGATGATCCTCCGACCCCGCCAGACGACCGCGTGCATCGTCCGATCGGCGGTCTGGGCCCAGCCGACGACGTCCCCACGATCGTTGATGTCGGCGGCCCAGCTCCCGACACTACCGGGCAGGTCGGGCAGATCGGTCCACCGCCCTCGGGTCCACCGGGCGGTGCGGGAACGGCCCCCCTCGTCCACCCGAACGGCGACCTGTCCGCTGTCACTCACCGCCACGGCAAAGCTGGCGGCACCCGACGGCGCGCCAAGATCGACGGTCCGGCCACGCCACCAGCTCACGGCACGAGGCGGCGCGGTGAACGTGGTTCTGGTCCCGACCACCTGGCCGCGCTCGTTCTGGTCCTCGACCCGGAAATCGAGATCGACGAGAACGCCGCCGGGCCGGAACACGAATCCGGTGTCGGGGGCGCCGCGGTGGGGGCGGAAGCCTGTCACCTGGCCGGCGTTGCTGATCCGCGACGGCCCGGGGGCCCCGTCCGGCAGCGCCGTCACCGCACTCTCCGACCATCGCAGGCCGTGGAGGTCGTAGGAGCCCGCGGAGCCGATGCCGACGACCTCTCCCCGATCGTTGATCGCTGTCGCCGTACTGAACAAGTACCCGGATGGAAAGCCCAGATCCACCGGCGCAACCGGTCCACCCGGGACCGCGTGCCGTCGCGCCGCGGCGCCGTTCGCCGGAACCATCGCCAGGATGAGGGCGGCAGCCATCGTGCCCGCCATGGTCGCCGCCCGTACCGCCCGTACCGCCCGTACCGCCCGCATCATCGCCCTTCCGCAGGGGCCGGCCATGCTCCGGGAACGCCGTCCCGGACGCACCTCGAAACCACGACATGAAGTGAGGCAAGTATTACGTTCCGCATCGACATCGGTGCCGTCGACTCGGCGTGGGCTCGACGACCGCGTGGTCCTTTCGTGGTCCGGAGGCGATCGAGCCGCCGGTCACAGCGTTTAGTGAGACGTCGGTGCCAGATACCGAAGAAAAACCACATTGTCGAGTTGTCGGACCTCGACGAGGCGAAGGGGCGAGCGGACGTCGTTGGGGAAGACCCCCGGTCCCACAAAGGTCGGCGCATCGCGCTCGCCGACGAAGAACGGGGCGACGGTAAGATGCAGCTCGTCGACCAGGCCGGCGGTGAGGAAGGCCGTATGCAGCGAGGTACCACCCTCCACCAGCAGCCGGCGGACGCCACGCCGGGCGAGATCGGTCAGGATGGCGGCGACCTCGACCCGGGGCCGACCGGGAAGCTCGACCAGGATGACGCGCGCGGTGAAGGTGGCGCGTTCGGTGCGGGCAGCGGGCGCGGTGCGGATCGCCGCCGACGCCGATTGCGGCGTTGACAGCTCGGGAGACGAGGTCGGCGCGGCGATCGGCAACGATGATCCGGCCCGACGGTAAATGATCGTCTCGACCGGGTCGGTGGTGAACAGCCGAGCGCTCGGGTCGAGATCTCCCCCGCCGGACAACACGACCTTGATCGGCGTGGGCGGACGCCCGGCCGCCTCCCGCGCCGCCCGACGGTGCTGCGCGCGCACGGCGAGGCGGGGATTATCCCGCCGGACAGTGGCCGCGCCGACGAGGATCGCGTCACAGCCGGCACGCACCTCGTCCACCCGGTCGAGATCGGCGGCACTGGAGAGGATCAGCCGCTCATCCGAGCTATCGTCGATGTGCCCGTCCAACGACATCGCGCAGCTGCAGATGACGTACGGCCGGCCAGCAACAGCGCCTCGGCCCACAGCGTCATTGTCGACGATGACACTGTCGACAGTGTCATCGTCGACACGCCGGCTCATTCCCATGACGACCATCATCCCAGACCCGACATGCCCGGCAGACCTGTCGGACCCTGGGACTACCGTCAACAGATGTGCGGATCGCGACGTGGAACATCAACTCTGCGAAGGCTCGGCAGGCCCGCCTGATCGAATGGCTCGACCGGGCCGAGCCGGATGTGGTGTGCCTGCAGGAGACGAAGCTGTCGGACGACGCCTTCTTGGAGCTGTTCGACGAGGATCTGTTCCGCCGGGGCTACCGGGTCGCCCATCACGGCGACGGCCGGTGGAACGGCGTGGCGATCCTGTCGCGAGACACCCTCGACGACGTCGCGCGGGGTCTTCCGGGCGATCCGGGCTTTCCCGGTCCCGAGCCTCGCGCCATCGCCGCGACCTGCGGCGGCATCCGGATCTGGTCGCTGTACGTACCCAACGGCCGGACCATCGACGACCCTCATTACGCCTACAAGCTGGCCTGGCTCGCCGCGCTGCGCGAGGTGGTGGCCGAGGCCACGGCCCAGGGCGCGGTGATGGCGTTGGGTGATTTCAACATCGCGCCAACGGACGCCGACGTCTGGGACATCACCCAGTTCGAGGGCGCCACCCACGTCACCCCGGCGGAACGCGCGGCACTCGCAGAACTCGTCAACGCCGGGCTCATCGATGTGCTGCGGGCCCGCTGGCCCGACGACGCCGTCTACACCTACTGGGACTACCGCCAGCTGTGTTTCCCGAAGAACCTTGGGATACGCATCGACCTGGCTCTGGCGACCGCCGACGTGGCGGGCCGCGTGCGCGCGGTCTGGGTGGACCGAGCGGCCCGCAAGGGTGTCGGGACGAGCGACCACGCTCCCGTCATCGTCGATCTGGACACCGCGCCGGACGGCGACATCGGGCCGATGGTGCCGCCTCCGTCGAGTGGTAGCTCGGCCGGACGGTCCGCCCCGGGACGGACCTCCTCCGCCGGCACCGGACCGCGCCGCCGCTGAGCCGGGCGGTCCCGGCAGGATCGACCGGTCCGGCGGGGTATGCCGCCCGGTGCGAGGGAACCGCTGCCCGGCGTGCGGACATCGGCGTCCGCACGCCGGGTGCGCTCCTCAGGCGGTGGAACCGGCCGCGGCCGGCGTGGCCGGCTCGGCGAGCCGCGGCGTCGCGGATTCCGCCGGCAGCCCCGGGGAGCCACCCTCGGCAACCTCGGCCGGCCGGGCGTCGCGGACGACCGGGGTGATCTCAATCCGGGTCGCCTTGGGCTCCGCCGCCGCGCCGACGAGACGGACTGTCAGGATGCCCCGGTCGTAAGTGGCCGAGATCCGCTGCGCGTCCACGCCCTCGGGAAGCCGGAACTCCCGGCGGAAGGAACCGTGCCATCGCTCGCGGTGCACGCAACCGGCGTGCTCGCTCTCGCTGCCGGCCGCACGCTTCCCGCGGACGACCAGGCGACCCCGGTCGATCTCGACCACGACGTCCCGCTCGACATCGACCCCGGGCAGCTCGAGGTTGATCAGTACATCCGCTCCCTCGGTAACCACATCAGCCGACGGGACGGCGAACTCGGTGACCGACGACCGTCCGGTAAGCACCGGACGCCGCGGGCCCCAGGCACGCCGAACAATCTCGTCGAACTCCCGGTCCATGCGCCCCAGCGCGGCAAACGGGTCCCACAGGTAGGTGCTCACGACACTCCCCCTCCAAAAGATTGATCTTTCTAGGGCCGATCTCTGTACATCGATGCCGATCGAGACGCGCCCGCCCCTCAGGCGCCCCCTGGACGGATCACCTTCGGTGCGACTGCCTCCCGCTCTCACAGTTAGTGAGTCTAAGACGCTCAACCTTGCTGTTGCAAGTGAGGGCAAAGAATTTGTTGGATGTGAGGCAGGACGCCGAAGCGGCGAACGGTCGCAGCGGCCGGCCCCGAGCGGCCGGGCAGCGGGGCCCGGCGCCGGCCCGCCGCGGCGGGCCGGCTCTCCTGGAGCGAGGAGCCGGCGATCGTGCGGCCGCGAGCCGCCCCGAGC
>NZ_CDWRCM010000152.1:0-4456 GCF_977927585.1 Frankia sp. CcWB2
CCCTAGGACGGCTCCGCCCCGACCGGACACCCGGCGTCGTCATCCTCATGCCCCCGACCAGCCCGGTCCCGTCGAAAGCGGCACTGCATTGACCACTCTCACCGCTACCTCCGGTCCAGCCGCGACCGTCGCCGGGGCACCCGAGATCCCGGAACACCCCGCCCGCATCCGCCGCGGCGCGCACCACACAGCACCGGTGGAAACCCACGCAAGGAGGCGACCCATGGGTGTTCTTCACGAGCCCGAGGAGCAGCATTTCAGCCCGGCCCTCATGCGCTCGACGGTCGTGATCACCAGCTGCCTGCTCATGCTCGCGGTGCTGGAGATCTGGGTCTGGCTGACCCTGTCGTCGCCGTTCGCGAAGGTCTCCGTCACCGGCTCGATGATCGTGACCGCGCTCAGCTTCTTCATCACCGGGAACACCTTCCGACTGCGCGACATCCGCCGTCGCGTGGGCAACCAGGCCCGGGCCGGCCGGATCGCCCCGATCGACGCGCTGTCCAGGCTGCCGCCGCGGGAGACCATCCAGCGACGATTCCTGCTGGGGGCCGTCGGTGCGGTCGTCGGGGTCGGCACGCTCGTACTGACCATGGTCTTCTCCGGTGACGAGGCCCAGGGTGCGCGCGAGGCGATGGTCGCCTCGGTGCTCGGCATCGTCTGCGCCATGCTCTGCTTCGTCGGCGGCACCTTCGCCCGTCCGATCGACTGACCCGCCGACCACACCGACCAGCAGCCGACGACGCCGCCGACAGCTCCGTGGAACCTCTCGTCGAATGTCCCGTCGAACCCGTCCGGTCGAACCCGGAAGGACCGAGATCGGAAAGTAGGAACCTCCAAGGTGCTGCGTAGGGGAAACCAGCCAGGGCGTCTGGCCAAGCAGCTCATCCGCCGGGTGGGAGACGCCGACATCGCGCTGGCGGGCGCCGAGACCCGCCCGAAGGTCCTCAAGAGCCTTGAGGACGCGGAGGTCCAGGAGGTCCGCGCTGCGGTCCGGGCCGACGGGCGGACCCTGGAAGAGCTGATCGCCGAACTCCGGATGGAGATCGACTCCCGGGCCGAACGCCGGGAGCGGCGGACCGAGCTGATCAAGAACAAGGTCGAACAGGGCCGGCTGTGGCGCAGCGTCGGGGTGCAGGAACGCATCCCGCAGATGGCGCTGGCGGGCCCGGCCCGGGCCGCGGTGCTGACGGTGCTCGCGGCGCTGGACTTCTACGTCTTCGCCCAGTCCTACGCCGTCCTCGCCGACGTCGGCGGGTACGGGCCCGAATGGTGGCTGGGCGGCCTGCTGGGGGTCGCCGTGTTCATCGCCGGGGTGGCGCTCGCCCACGGCATCAAGGCGCCGATCCTCGCGCGGGCCCAGAAGCAGATGCTCGCCGACGCCGACGCGGGCCGATTCAAGATCGATCCGGAGATCCGCGAGCAGCTGGTGGAGTCGAAATCGTCGCCGCTGGCCCTGACCCTCACCACCGCGATCTTCCTGCTGCTGTCCATCGCCGGGGTGCTGGTACGCACCCAGGGATCGGCCGGCGAGAGCACCGGCAGCGCGGTGATCGTGTTCCAGGCGTTGATCCCGCTGGTCGCCGTCGCGGTCGAACTCTACCTGCACGACCCGACGGAACGGGACGAGCCGATGCCCAACATCGTCGACCGTCGACTCGAACGGCGGCTGGCCAAGGCCGAACGGCGGCTGCGCATCGTCGCGGCCCAGGTCGAGGCGAAGGTCTCCAGGATCGAGAAGCTCTACCGGGTCGAGGAGGCCATCCTTGACGTGGAGCAGAAGGACATGGGCCTGCGACACACCACCGACCTCGTCCTCGGCGGTGGCCACATCCCGACCGTCCCGACGAACGGCCGGGTCGCCGAGGTGGACCGCGACCAGTTGGAGAAGACCCTCAAAATGGCCCGTCGATCCTGATCCGGCCGACGGGCACTGATCCGGCCGACGGGTACCATGTGAGACCGCCATCGAAGAGCACGCCACCCGCGTGCCGGCCCCACGACCGGGGGTGACACTATTCCCATGCTTTCGGATGACGGCCTTTCGGATGACGACGTAGACGAGATCGTCTTCAAGGCCGCGGGAAACGGCGACCATCGCGGCGCGGCGGCCACTCTGGAGGCCTTGGCCGAACGGAGCGAGACGCACGGCGAACGCGTCACCCGGGCGTCCCTGCTGGTCGACGCGGGCAGCCAGTACGGGCTTGCGGACGACTGGGACGAGGCGATCCGCTGCTACCGGGCGGCGGTGGCGGACGGCGGCGGGTGCCTGGTCGATCCCCGCGTCTGGCTGCATGACGGCCTGCTGCGCAACGGGCAGCCGGACGACGCGGCCGCGCTGCGGGCCGAGCTGAAGGCGTCCCGGTCGGTCGATCCGGGCGTCTACGAGGCCGTGGCCGAGAGCCTGGAGTCAATCGGCCTGCTCACCGACGCCCACGCCTGGTTCACCATGGGCTACCACCGCTGCGAACACGCCACGGTCCCCGACTTCATGCTCGATCTCCTGCTGGTCGGCCGGCGGCGGGTGCGCGTCGCCCTCGGTTATCCGACGGACGATCTCGACGAGGTGGCCGAGGACTACATGGAGACGGTCGGCGGCTGATGGCCCCCGGGGTGCCCGGGGAAGTACCCGGTGCCCGGGGAAGAGCGCGGCCGGATGCTTCGTTGCAACCAGCCGTGAGCCCGACCCGACCTGTCCCCTTGTCCGTGTTGGATCTCGTCCCGGTGGGCACCGGCGTCCCCGCCACCGACGCGGTCCGCGGGACGCTCGAACTCGCCCGACATGCCGAAAGGCTCGGATACACCCGATACTGGTTGGCCGAGCATCACGGCATCCCGGGGATCGCAAGCTCGGCGACCTCGATCCTCATCAGCCAGGTTGCCGCGGCCACCACCACCCTCAGGGTGGGGTCCGGTGGGGTGATGCTGCCCAACCATGCGCCACTCGCCATCGCCGAACAGTTCGGCACGTTGGGCACCCTCTTCCCGGGACGGATCGATCTGGGTATCGGCCGTGCTCCCGGCACCGATCCCGCGACCGCCCGGGCTCTGCGCCGCACCAGCGACCTGCCGGCCATCGACGACTTCCCCGCGCAGCTCGCCGAACTGACGACCTTTCTGGCCGGGGGGGATTTCCCCGACTCGCACCCAAGGCACGGCGTCACCGCGTTCCCGCGGGCCGAGATGCCGCCCATCTGGTTGCTGGGATCGAGTGGCTACAGCGCCCAGGTGGCCGGCATGCTCGGCCTGCCGTTCGCGTTCGCGCACCATTTCAGCTCGGTGAACACAGTGCCGGCGCTGGAGCTCTACCGGAAGTCCTTCCGTCCCTCGCCCGGCCGGGAGCGACCGTACGCGCTCGTCGCCGCCGCGGTACTCTGCGCCGCCGACGACGAGCGCGCGGAGTGGCTGGCCGGACCGCAGCGGCTGGCGATGCTGCGGCTGCGTACCGGCCGCCCCGGGGTGTTCCCCTCGCCCGCGGAGGCCGCAGCCTACCCGTGGACCTCGCGGGAGCGGTCGATCGCGGAGGCCGCCACCGCCTCGCACATCGTCGGCTCCCCAGTGACGGTTCGCGCGGGGATCGACGCACTGCTCGACGAGACGGGCGCCGACGAGGTCATGGTCGTCACCAACGTCACCCGGCTGGCGGACCGGATCCGCTCCTACGAGCTGGTAGCCGAACTCGGCGGACTGACGTCGGCGGGTCCGGCGGCCGCGAGCGGCCGGGGCGCAGTACCCATTCGGTGATCCGCGCAACCAGTCCGCGCGGCAGCAGTCGGGAGGCAGCGGAGGCCAGGTAGTTCAGCCGTCCGTCGATGACATACGCCTGGCCGCGGTCGAGGGCACGGAACGCGGTGGCGATCACCTCGTCCGTGGTCCGCAACCGGCCACCGGCGGACATCCGGGTTCCCAGCACCTCGAAGAACTCGGTGTCGGTCGGTCCGGGGCATAACGCGAGGACGCGGACCCCCCGCCGACGGTACTCGGCCCACAGGCCGATCGAGAACGACAGGACGAAGGCCTTCGAGGCCCCGTAGACGGCCATATACGGGACGGCCTGGAAACCCGAGGTGGAGGAGACGTTGATGACCGTGCCGCGGCCCCGGGCCACCATGCCCGGCAGGAACAGGTGCGCGACCCGTTCGACGGCCACCACGTTCAGCATCACCTCACGATGATCCCGGTCGGCGGACAGCTCATGGTAAGGGCCGCGTGTCCCGAACCCGGCGTTGTTGACGAGGATGTCGACCTCCAGGCCCGCTTCGGCGACCGCCTCGGCGAGACGGTCCGGACCACGCTCGTCGGCGAGGTCGACCGCGATGACGTGCGCCTCGGTGCCGTACCGGGCAGCGAGGCGCTCCGCGACCATCCACAGCTTCGGTTCGGACGGCGCCACGAGGACGAGCCGGGCTCCACGGTCCGCGTACGCCTCGGCGAACGCCGCGCCGATGCCCGAGGATGC
>NZ_CDWRCM010000152.1:4807-10942 GCF_977927585.1 Frankia sp. CcWB2
TACCCGGCAGCCGCGGCAGGAGGATCGTGTCCATACGTAGTCGACTGTCGCGACATCCCGGCGTACTCGTCCTCGTCCTCCTCGCCATGAGTGCCGTTCTTGTCGCGACCCTCGGTCACGAACACCGCGGCCACAACGACAGCAGCCCGGACGGGTCCAGTAACCCGGACAGGCCAGGGCCCACCAGCGCGGCCAGTCTTCCCGGCCTACCCGTCGCCCGTACACCACACGACGCCCATGGACCACTCGCTGACGGGGATCCGCGGCCCGGCCCCTGGCGGCGGGAGTTGGCGGCGGGAATCCGACCCGTCCCGGCGACCCAGCCGGGCAAGCTGCGCTTCGGCCTCGGGCCGGCGCTCGACAGCGCCCTCGCCTCGCCGCTCGCCGGAGACCTGGACTTTCTCACCACCTGGTACAACGGCCCGGGCGACCTGAGCTTCCTACGGAAGTGGCGGGCGGACCTGATTCCCGAAGTTTACCATTCCGGACACGGCATTCATCTCGTCGTCTGGCTCGACGGCACCGGCAGCGTGGGGACCTTCCAGACCTCCCATGGCCCCGCCTGCGGCCGGGAGTACCCGTTGTCCGGCGCCTTTCTCGCCGACGCCCGCGAGCTCGCCTCGATCTTCGCCGGGCCCGCGAACGGCCCGGCGCTCTACGTCACGCTCTTCACCGAGCTGCAGACATATCCGTGCCAGTCCAACGAGTGGGCCGCCACGCCCGAGACCACGAACTACTACCGGGCTCTGCAGGACCGGTACCTGGCGACCCAGGAGATCTTCCATGCCGGGGCGCCCAACGCCCGGGTGTCGCTGGGCTGGGGCGGTTGGCAGAGCCGCTGGGACGATCCGGTGAAGGGCGGCGGCCGCTCCCTGATCACACACTTCGCGGACGTGCTGCGGGCGTCGGACTTCCAGAGCTTCCAGGCGATGGGGAACGATTCCAACGCCGCCGACGTGCGGAACATGACGAAGCTGCTGGGACAGTACGGCCCGGTCATGGTGGCGCATTTCAAGTCGGGGTCGCAGGCGGTCTGGGACGCGGACATGCACGCCCTGCTCGCCGGCGACGAGGCGCGCAAGCTCAGCCTGGACGGGCTGTTCGCCTTCAGTTTCATGGACCAGTCCAACATCATCTTCTCGCCCCGGGCGCTGGCCACCGCCCGGGGGGGCGGTGCAGAGCCACGGCGTCCGGTCCTCGTTCTAACCGACCGCCTAGAACGATCAGTTAGTAAGCGGGCGGAGAGGGTAGTCGGTAGGACTACGAGGCAGCCGTGGCCCGCGCCCGCCGCACGCGATGATCACGCAATGATGAGGAGGAGGAGGCCGCGCGGATGCGTCTGCCCGCAGCCCGGACCGTCCTGCGCGTGCCGAGCGCCCTCCTGGGGGCGGTGGTCCAGCCGGTTCTCGCCCATACGGTTCTCGCCCATGCCCGGACCGGGTGGAGTCCGGCTTCGAAGCCCGGTTCCCCCGCACTCGGGCCCCCCGCGCCCCGCGCCGTCGATCACGACAGCGTCGATCACGACAGCGTCGATCACGAGATCGCCGGCTCCACGGCGGCCGGCGAACCGCGGGAGAAGGCCGGCGCCTACCGCCTCCTCAGTCTCGGGGTCCGTGGGATCTCCGGGCCGGCCGGCGAATCCCGTCGCCGGCAGGTGGAACGAGTACTGGAGAATCAGCCCGGGGTGGCGTGGGCCCGGGTCAACGAGCCGTTGCAATGTGTCCTGATCGGGCTCGCCGAACCGCCCCCCGCCCTTGACGATCTGGTCGCGGCCCTCGGCCGGGTGGAGGGCGTCGCGCTCGAACCGAGGCCAGGAGCGGTACCGAGGTTCGCGGCGCCGATCCGCCGGACGGCCACGGCACTGGCCGCCGACGGGGTCGCGTTCGCGCTGGCGTCAGCGGGCCGGCTCGCCCGGGCGGTGCCGCTGCCCATCGAGATCGCATCGCTGGTCACCCTCGTCGACACCCAACCCCGGCTACGCCGGTGGGTGGAGCAGATGCTCGGCGCGGGCCGGGCTGACGTCGTCCTCGGGCTGGTCAATGCCGGTGCCCTCGCCCTGGCGCAGGGGAATCTCGGTCTCGCGGTCGACGCCGGCTACCGGATGGTCATGCTGGGCGAGGCGCGTGCGCGCCGAGACACCTTCCTGGCGGCTCGGGACGAGCTGCTCGGTCATCCGGACTGGGCCGCGGCCGAGCCGGTGGTGACCGAACGGCCGCGGCCGCTGCCGGACGGTCCCGTGGATCGCTACGCCGACCTCGCCGTACTCGCCGGACTCGGCGGGTTCGCGGCCGCCACCGCCGCCAGCGGGAATCCGCGCCGTGCCGCGGCGCTGGCCGCCACCTCGCTGCCACGCCCGGCCCGGGTCGGGCGGGAGGGCTTCGCCGCCCAGTTGACCCGCGTCCTGGCGCGTCGCGGCGTCCACGTCATGGATTCGGCGGCCCTGCGGGTGCTCGACCGCGTCGACACCATCGTCATCGACGCCGACGTCCTGCGCAGCGAGGAACGCATCATCGCCGACGTCGTGCCGCTGGCCGGTGCGGACCGCAGCGACGTCGCGGTCCGCGCGCACGCCCTGTTCCGTCCGGCCGGTATCAGCACCGTCGCCACCGCGGAGGGCTGGGCCCTCGGGCCGGTGGAACAGCTCGGCCTGCGCGGCCGGACCGGTGTCCGGGAGCGCCGCGCACTGGCCCGGTCCGGGGCGGACACGGTGCTCGGTCTGGCTCAGGGCAGCAGGCTGATGGCGATCGTGTCGATCGTACCCGGGCGAGCGGAGGGGAGCCACCACCTGCTGGCCGCCTGCCGCCGTTCCGGGCGGGCGGTGTTCGTCGCCGGTGACCTTCCCGCCGGCGCCGGCGGAACAGCGGAGGACACCAACCTTCCCGGGGTACCCGGGGGGGACCGGCTCGTCGGCGCGATCCGCGGTCTGCAGGCCGAGCGCGGCGGCGTCCTCGTCGTGTCCCGCCGACGGGCCGCGGTCGGCACCGCGGACTGCGGCGTCGGCGTGAACGGCCACGACGGCTCGCCGGCCTGGGGGGCGCACATCCTGGTCGGGAATGACCTGGCCGCCGCCAGCCTCGTGGTCGAGGCGGTCGCCGCGGCCGCCCGGGTGAGCCAGCACGCGGTGCGGCTCGCCCAGGTGGGCTCGGGTGCCGGCGCGTTGGCCATGCTCACCGGGGCCGACCCGCGGCTGGTGTCCCGGGCCATGACAATGGTCACCGCGGCGGTCACCGCCGCCCTCGGCGAGGGGATCTGGGCGGCGCGGGAACTGGGTCGCTGCCCCCCGCCGCTCGCGGTCCCCCGTACCCCGTGGCACATCCTGCCGGCCGAGGACTGCCTGGCTCGGCTGGACAGCCGCCCGGGTGGACTGTCCACCGAGGATGCGGCGCGACGCCGCCAGGACGGCGCGGTGTCGATGCAGGCGACCGCGCCCAGCCTCGTCCGGGCGTTCGCGGCCGAGCTGGCCAACCCGCTCACCCCCGTCCTCCTCGGCGGCGCCGCGCTGTCGGCCGCGACCGGTTCCGTGCTGGACGCCGGTCTGGTGCTCAGCGTCGCGATCGGCTCGGCGTTCGCCGGCGCGGTCCAGCAGCTACGGGCGGACCGGGCGCTCGCCCGACTGTTCGCTGTCTCGGCGGTTCCGGCCCGGTTGCTGCGGGACGGCGAGGAGACCAAGCTGCCGGCGGACAACCTGGTCCCGGGCGACATCATCATGGTCGGGGCCGGGGATGTCGTCCCCGCGGACTGCCGGCTCCTGTCGACGACGGGACTCGACGTCGACGAGTCGTCGCTGACCGGCGAGTCCATGCCGGTCACGAAGTCGCCCGGACCAGTAGCAGCCGCCAACCTGGCGGACCGCTCCTCGATGATCTACGAAGGAACGACCGTCGCCGGCGGGCGGGGCACCGGCGTGGTGGTGGCCACCGGCCCGGCCACCGAGGCGGGGCGCAGCATGGCCGCGACCGCCGGTCCCGCCCGGCTCAGCGGCGTCGAGGCGCGACTGTCCACAATTACCGATCTCACCATTCCGGTGGCGCTCGGCGCCGCCGGGGCACTGTTGGCCTCCGGGTTGATCCGTGGCCTGCCGATCCGGGACACCCTCAGCGCCGGGGTAGCGCTCGCCGTCGCGGCGGTGCCCGAAGGGCTGCCCTTCCTCGCCACCGCCGCCCAACTTTCCGCCGCCCGACGGCTCTCGGCGCGGGGCGCGCTGGTACGCAACCCCCGCACCATCGAGACCCTCGGCCGGGTGGACGTGCTGGGTTTCGACAAGACCGGAACGCTCACCGAGGGCAGGATCCGCCTGCACGCCGTCTCGGACGGCACGCATACCGCTGCGGCGACCGAGTTCGGACCGACGCATCGGCGGGTGCTGGCCGCCGGGCTACGCGCCACGCCGCGCGGCAAAGGCAAGAAGAAGTTGCCGCATCCGACCGACCGCGCGGTGCAGAAGGGAGCGGCCGCGGCTGCGGTGACCCGCGAGTACGGTCTCGCCGTGTGGTCGCCGACGGCCTCGCTTCCCTTCGAGCCGGGCCGCGGCTACCACGCGGCAGTGGGGGATGCCGGCACGACCACGCTGCTGAGCGTCAAGGGGGCGCCCGAGGTGCTGCTGCCACGGTGCGTCCGCCTCCGGACCGCCGACGGCACGGCACCGCTGAACGACCGCCGGCGGGCGAGGCTCATCCAGGAGCACAGCCGGCTCGCGGGCGCGGGCTACCGCGTCCTCGCGGTGGCCGATCGCGACCTGGGTTCCGCGCCCCGACCGGCGGACGAGGGACTCACCGATGACAGCGTGGCCGAGTTGACCTTCCTCGGCTTCCTTGTCCTCTCCGACCCGGTCCGGACCACGGCCGGGGCGTCGCTGGAGGCGCTACGCGCCGCGGGCGTGCAGGTGCTGATGATGACCGGAGACCATCCGGCCACTGCCAGGACGATCGCCACCGAGCTGGGAGTGCTCACCGACAACCAGATCATGCTGACGGGTGCCGAACTCGAGGCCATGGACAACGAGGCCCTGGACGCGGTCCTGCCCAGGGTGGCCGTGATCGCCCGGGGCACTCCGCTGCACAAGGTGCGGGTCGTGGAGGCCTACCAGCGGCTGGGCAAGACGGTGGCGATGACCGGCGACGGCGCCAACGATGCGCCCGCCATCCGGCTCGCCGACGTCGGCCTCGCGTTGGGCCGGCGCGGCACGCCGGCGGCCCGGGCCGCCGCCGACGTGATCGTGACGGACGACCAGCTGGACACGATCATCGACGTGCTCGTCGAGGGCCGTTCGATGTGGGCCTCGGTCCGCCAGGCCCTGGGCATCTTCGTGGGCGGGAACCTCGGCGAAATCGCGTTCACCCTCCTCGGCTCCATGGCCACCGGGCGATCGCCGCTGTCCGCGCGGCAACTGCTGCTCGTCAATCTGCTCACCGATCTCGCCCCGGCCCTGGCCGTCGCGCTGCGCGAGCCGGATCCGGAGGTGACCGGACAGCTCCTCGGCGAGGGCCCCGAGCGCTCCCTCGGTACCGCCCTGAACCGGGAGATCGCGGTGCGGACGGTCGCCACGACCCTCGCCGCCGCAGGTGCCTGGATCACCGCCCGCCTCACCGGGCGCCGACGGCACGCGAACACGGTCGGCCTCGCCGCGCTCGTCGGCTCACAACTGGGCCAGACACTGCTCGTCGGCGGCCGCAGCCGGACGGTCCTGCTGAGCATCGTCGCCTCGGCGGTCGTCCTGGCCGCCATCGTGCAGATGCCAGGCGTCAGCCAGTTCTTCGGTTGCACCCCGCTCGGTCCGGTGGGCTGGTCGATCGCGATCGGCGCGTCGCTGGCGGGGACGTTGCTCTCCTTCTTCCTCCAGGCCCCCTCCAGGCCCCAGTCCGCCACCTAGCATTGCCTCTGCCGTCGTGGATAATCCGCCTACGTGGCAACAGCCGTGGCACGCTAGTTGGAAACCCGTCGGCGGCTCCACGAAAATATTCTCAACGCGCCGAGAAGACGTTGGCCGACCTTACGCACGACCCGCAGGGGACGTAATGAAGTAACAAATACGTAATCGAGAGCATCATCGCAAGTCACAGGCCTGTGGAGGGTTCGAAACGCGCAAGTTATTTCATTTCGACTCCGCAGACGCCCCCGGAGACGCCCCCGCATATC
>NZ_CDWRCM010000153.1:0-10396 GCF_977927585.1 Frankia sp. CcWB2
TATCGCAGGTACCAGCGGACAGCGAGGAGGCGCGCTCGCGCGGCACGTGGTTGGTCACGGCGCAGAGCTTGCCTGATCGCGTCGCTGCTTCCTCGGGAGTGCTGACGAATCCGCCGTTGATCTCAACGAATTATCTTTGAGGGATCAACACACTTAGGGGCTGTTGTGCCGCGTGCCTCTCTGGTGGCTCTGAGTGGCGGGGTTAGACTCCGACCGGCGGGCCGTTGCGGGCGAGAGGGGACTGGGATGCCGGCGGATTCTTTTGTTCACCTCCACGTGCACACTGAGTATTCGATGCTGGACGGTGCGGCGAAAACGGGCTTGCTTTTCAAGGAAGCGGCGAAGCTGGGGATGCCGGCCGTCGGGATGACCGACCACGGTAACATGTTCGGCGCCTACGAATTTTATCAGGGTGCGAAGTCCGCGGGTGTCAAGCCGATCATCGGGATTGAGGCGTACCTGGCGCCCGAGTCGCGCCATCACAAGCGGCCTGTCCTGTGGGGTGAGCGTTCGCAGCGCGACGTCGACCCTGCGGGTGAGGGTGGTGACGTGTCCGGTGGCGGCGCCTACACCCACATGACGATGCTCGCGGCCAACGGGGCCGGGCTGCGCAACCTGTTCCGGCTGTCGTCGATCGCGTCGATCGAGGGCTACTACCGCAAGCCGCGGATGGACCACGAGCTGGTCTCCCAGTACTCCGAAGGGATCATCGCGACGACGGGCTGCCCGTCGGGTGAGGTGCAGACTAGGCTTCGTCTGGGCCAGTTCGACAAGGCGCTCACCGCGGCGGCCACCTACCAGGAGGTCTTCGGCACGGACAACTTCTTCCTGGAGTTGATGGATCACGGTTTGCCGATCGAGCGCAGCGTCCGCCAGGGGCTGCTCGACATCGGCGACAAGCTGGGGCTTCGCCCGCTGGCCACGAACGACTCGCACTATGTGACCCAGGATCAGGCGGGAAGCCACGAGGTGCTGCTGTGCGTCGGCACCGGTAAAAAACTCGACGATCCGACCCGTTTCAAATTCGACGGATCGGGATATTACCTCAAGTCTCCGGAGGAAATGCGCAACCTGTGGGACAGTGAGGTCCCCGGGGCCTGCGACAGCTCTCTGCTTATCGCCGAGCGCGTCGAGTCCTACGACGATGTTTTCAAGTTTGTGGACCGGATGCCGCGCTACCCTGTCCCCGAGGGTGAGACGCAGCTGTCCTGGCTGCGCAAGGAGATCGACCGCGGACTGACGTGGCGCTTCCCTGCGGGCGTGCCCGCCGATGTGGTCGAGCGCGTCGACTACGAGGTCGGCGTGATCGACAAGATGGGTTTCCCGGCTTACTTCCTGGTCGTCGCCGACATTTGCAAGTTCGCGAGAGATCGGGGCATCGGGCTGGGTCCGGGGCGTGGATCGGCGACCGGGTCGATGATCGCCTATATCCTGGGTATCACCGAGCTGAACCCGATCGAGCACGCGCTGATCTTCGAGCGGTTCCTCAACCCGGAGCGGATCAGCCCGCCGGATATCGACCTGGACTTCGACGAACGTCGACGCGGTGAGGTGATCCGCTACATCACCGAGCAGTACGGCGAGGACCGCGTCGCGCAGATCAACACCTTCGGCACCATCAAGGCCAAGGCCGCGATCAAGGACTCGTGCCGGGTGCTGGGTTACGACTACGTCCTCGGCGACAAGATCTCAAAGGCGATGCCGCCGGATGTGATGGGCCAGGGCATCCCGCTGGCCGGGATCTTCGACCCGAACCATGAGCGGTACGGTGAGGCCGCCGAGGTCCGGGCCCAGTACGAGACCGACACCAAGGTTCGGAAGGTCATCGACACCGCGCAGGGGCTGGAGGGGCTCACCCGCGGCACTGGTGTCCACGCCGCCGGGGTCATCCTGTGCTCGGAGCCGCTGCTGGATGTCCTGCCGATCCATCGCCGCGACAATGACGGCGCGATCATCACCGGGTTCCCGTTTCCTCAGTGCGAGGAGATGGGCCTGCTCAAGATGGACTGCCTCGGCCTGCGGAACCTCACCGTCATCGGTGACGCGATCGAGGCCGTCAAGCGTAACCGCAACGTCGACATCGACCTGTCCACCCTCCCCCTGGAGGACACGAAGGCCTTCGAGTTGCTCGCCCGCGGCGACACGCTCGGGGTGTTCCAGCTCGACGGCGGACCGATGCGTAACCTGCTGCGCCTGATGGCACCGACGAAGTTCGGCGACATCGCCGCCGTGCTCGCGCTCTACCGGCCCGGCCCGATGGCGGCCAACAGCCACATCGAGTACGCCGACCGCAAGAACGGCCGCAAGGAGATCCTCCCGATCCACCCCGAGCTCGCCGAGGCGCTGGAGCCCATCCTCGGCGAGACCTACCACCTGGTGGTCTACCAGGAGCAGGTCATGGCCATCGCCCGGGAGCTGGCCGGCTACAGCCTCGGCGGCGCCGACCTGCTGCGCCGCGCGATGGGCAAGAAGAAGAAGGAGATCCTGGACAAGGAGTTCGCTCGCTTCTCCGCCGGGATGAGGGAGAAGGGCTACACCGACACGGCGGTCCAGGCGCTGTGGGACGTGCTCGTCCCATTCTCCGGCTACGGGTTCAACAAGTCCCACACCGCCGGGTACGGCGTCGTGTCGTTCTGGACGGCCTACCTCAAGGCCAACTACCCGGCCGAGTTCATGGCGGCGCTGCTGACGTCCGTCGGTGACGACAAGGACAAGATGGCGGTGTACCTGGCCGAGACCCGCCGGATGGGTATCCAGGTCCTGCCCCCCGACGTCAACGAGTCGGATCTGCGGTTCGGTGCGGTCGGTGACTCGATCCGTTTCGGCCTGGGGGCCGTCCGTAATGTTGGGGAGAACGTCGTCGCCTCGATAGTCGCGGCCCGGCGGAGGAAGGGCGCGTATGAGTCGTTCGCTGACTTCCTGCAGAAGGTCGACATCGGGGTGTGCAACAAGCGCACCATCGACTCGCTGATCAAGGCGGGGGCGTTCGACTCGCTGGGCCATCACCGCCGTGTGCTGGTCAATGTGCACGAGAACGCGATCGACGCAGTGATCATCACGAAGCGGGCCGAGGCCATCGGCCAGTTCGACCTGTTCGGCGACGGGGGCGCCGGAGAGGAGGAGAGCCCGGCGCTAGGACTCGACCTGGACCTGTCCGGCCCCGAATGGCCGAAAAAGGAGCTGCTGGCTCAGGAACGCGACATGCTCGGCCTGTACGTGTCCTCGCATCCGCTGGAGGGTGCCGAGCGGGCGCTGGATCGCCACCGCGACACCCGGATCGTCGACCTCGCCGAGGCCAACGACGGGACGACCGTACAGATCGCCGGCATCATCAGCAAGATCGACCGGCGGATCAACAAGAACACCGCCAAGGCGTGGGCGATCGTGACCGTCGAGGATCTCGACGCCTCCGTCGAGGTGCTGTTCTTCCCCCAGTCCTACGAGGTCCATTCGTACGCGCTCGTGACCGACGCGGTCATCTCGGTGCGGGGCAGGATCAACGAGCGGGAGGGGTCGGTCTCGCTGTTCGCCCAGGACCTGACGGTGGTCGATGTCGCGACGCACGTGAACGGGCCGCCTGTCGTCATCACTCTGCCGTCACACAAGATCACACCACCGCTGGTCGATGACCTCAAACTCGTCCTGACGACTCATCCCGGGACAACTCCGGTGCACCTGCGTCTCGAAGGCCCGCAGAACACGCATCTGCTCCTGCTCGAACTCCAGGTGCAGGCGAGTAGTTCGCTACTCGGGGATCTCAAGGCCCTGCTGGGTGCCCGAGCGGTCACCGTATGAGCGACCCGTCGCCGGAGGCGAGACAGCCTGCCGAGGTGGTGCTGTGCTCGACGGATAGTCCGCCGCGTTGCTGACACACTGGGTGGCAACGCTGGCCGTGCCGGCCGTCGACCTCCAGGCGTGGGAAGTCGACTATCAGGCGTGGCTACGAGGCGACCTGTGACACCCGGGCAGGTGCGTGTGGTCCGTCCGGCCAGGTCGGCAGCGTCGGAGCAGGCCGCAGCGGTACCGGCTGGAACATGCCCCCCGCTGCCAGCGGGTGAGCGCCGAGGCCCAACGGTAGATACGCCGTGCCGGAGCGGCGGCCGACTTCCAGGCAGGGGTACGGGTAGGCGATGGACGGGTCGCCCAGGTACAGCGTCTCCAGGTCGACGAGGCCGCCCAGCCGGGCGACGTTGAGCGGCTGCCCGTCGTAGGAGTCGTAGCCGAACCGGGGATGGCTGAGGTCGACGTTGTCAACAGCGACGATCCCGGCCTGGACCGCGGCCAACTCGTCGGCCAGTGGCCAGCGGTCGTACCAGTGGGCATCGAGGTAGACCAGCGGCCGATCGAACCGGCCGGTGAGCGACGCCAGCACAGCCGCGGAGTCGCCGGTCACCACGGTGGTGTTCGGCCGGTCGCGTAGCCGGGTGTGGGCGAATGCGGCGTGCTCCTCGACGACGTCGCAGGTGATGATCGGCAGAGTGGGGTAGAGCCGGGCGAGGTAGTCGGTGGTGTCGCCGAGGAAGCAGCCAGTCTTGATGATGCCGTCACATCCATAGGCGTCGATCAGGTAGTCGACCTGCAGCGCGGTAGTGATGTCGAAGCCGAACGGTCCCCCGCCGTCGGAGAGGCGAGCGCAGCCGGCGCGAAGGGTGGTGTAGAAGGTGTCCAGGAGGCCGATCGACGGCTGGTACATGGCAGCCTTTCACACGCTGTGAGTGTGGCGCAGCCAGCGAGGGGACTCGAACCCCTAACCGCTCGATTACAAGACGAATCACCGCGTATCGGAGCATGCCGGAACGTGCCGCCCCGTGCCGCAAAATCCGAGGTCAGGGCGATTTCCGTGCCGGAACGTGCCGGCCGATGCCGCGCCGTGCCGGAGCATCCGCGCACACAATGCGCACACAGGCCGCCCGGGTGCGGCGCACGACACACCGACATGGCAGACATACATAACTTTCTGGACACAGAGACGCTCCGACTACGGTACGTAGTTGATTGCGGTCTAGTGTGGGACCTGCGCGGAGACTGCGGGCCGGATCGGGGGTAGCAGTACTCAGCGGAGCGGGAGTCGACGGACCCGTACGTGGGTGGTGCTGAGCGATATGACGACGCCCTGTTCGAGGTCGGCTTCCAGCGCAGGCAGATTGGCCAGCAGCAGGGCGGCTTGCGCGTCGGGCTTGAGCTGGTCGCCGGACCGGAGCAGGACCAGCGAGGGAGCGATGCCCCGGCTGAGTGCGAGCAGAGTCGTGAAGTCGCTGTCGGCGGAGATGATCGAACGTCTCTCGGTGACGGCGAACGCGCTGACCTCGGTATCCGGGGAACCGCCAAGCCCGTGCTCGAGGACGTGCGTTGCGTCCATGCCCTTGTCGCGCAGCAGTTCGGCAACCCGCGGTGAGAGGTTCTCGTCGACGAGAAACCTCATGCGGCGATGAACGGACGCTCTTGCGGCATTGTCTCCGCGGCAAACGCGAGAGCAGCGAGCACGTCGTCGCGGGTGAGCGACGGATAGTCGGCGAGCAGTTCCTCGACCGTCGAGCCGGCCGCGAGCTGACCCAGCACCGCGGACACGGTGATCCGGGTACCACGAATCGCCGGCGCACCCGCCATGATCGCGGGATCGGCGGTGATGCGGCTGACGACGGCCATGGCCAGGAGTCTACCGTCGGAGGCGTGTGGCATCGGCGGAGTCCGGCATCGCGGATCCTGATCAGTCATGGCTGAGTGACGGGTCGAGGCCGTGCCTGTCCACCGGTTCCGGCGTCGGAGTTCGCGGGGTTCCGGTTCCCACCCGAGGTGATCGTCCTTACGGTGCGGTGGTACCTGCGGTTCGCCCTGTCGTACCGGGACGTCGAGGAACTGCTCGTCGAACGCGGTCTCGCGGTCGATCACGTCACGATCTACCGGTGGGTGCAGCGCTTCACGCCCTTGCTGGCCGAGGCGGCCCGGCCGTGTCGACACCGACCCGGGAACAGGTGGTTTATCGACGAGACCTACGTCAAGGTCGCCGGCCGGTGGACCTACGTGTACCGGGCGGTTGACCAGCATGGCCAGGTCATCGATGTCCTGGCCAGCACCCGCCGTGACCAGGCCGCTGCCCGGCGCTTCTTCGTTCGGGCACTGGCCCAAGGTCGCCGGCCAGTCGAGGTCACTACCGACAAGGCGTCTGTCTACCCGCGGCTCCTCGATGAGCTGCTTCCCGAGGCCTGCCACATCGACGCCGCCCGGGAGAACAACCGGATCGAGGCCGATCATGGCCGGTTGAAAGCACGGCTCCGGCCGATGCGCGGACTGAAACGGCTGCGTTCGGTCCAAACTGTCAGTGCCGGGCACGCCTTGGTGCAGAACATCCGCCGCGGCTACTACGAACTCGGGATCGACAGCAGCCCGCACCTGCGGCTGGCAGCCGCGTTCACCGAACTCGCCGCAGCAGTCTGATCAGCAGACGCTCCGGTCGCTGGCATGTCCAGCTTCCCCGCAATGCAACAGCGCCCACGGGACCGGCCGATGGTGACGGAATGTAACCGCTTTGGGAGGTGGCATTGCGACCGCGGATCCCGACTCAGGAGCCCGAAGACGACACCCCGTCGATGATCGTTCTGAGCGCGACCCTGCCGAATGCGCACACAATGCGCACACAAACCCATTTCGATCTTGAATAGATGATCTCCGATTTCGCGAAACCGCAGGTCAGAGACCATCTGTCTGGAGCCGGCGAGGGGACTCGAACCCCTAACCGCTCGATTACAAGTCGAGTGCGCTACCAATTGCGCCACGCCGGCGGATGATCTCACGATACCCGACCGCCGCACTGAGACGCTGAGGCCATCGGCCGGTTCGCCGCCGGCCGCGGTTCGCGGGCGCCGCCGGCTCGGCAAGATCAAAAGGGTGCCCGTGGCGTGCTCCCGCCGGTTGCCCGGCTCGAACCCGGCGAGCACCTACAGCCGGTAGACGTGTCGGGACCCGCTCCTCGGCCGTGAAGCGGGCGAGGAGCTCCCGCTCGGCCCGCTCGGGCCTAGTCAGCCCGGTCAGCCCGGTCAGCCCGGTCAGTGCCGCCATCGGGGTACCCCGACCGGCACCGATACCGCCGTCCACATTCTTGCCACCGAAAAATGTGGTGCCGGAACTGGTGAACAAATTTTGTCACAGCGGTTGTCGGGCAGTTCGTGGCGGTACGGTCGATCACGAGGCCAGGCGTGCGGGAACGCCGTAAAGTGTGGTCTCTCGTGAATCGTCTCTAGAATTATCGGACGATGATCCCCACCAAAGAGCCCCACCAAAGGGGACGTAATGAAGTAACAAATACGTGATCGAGAGCATCATCGCAGGTCACAGGCCTGTGGAGGGTTCGAAACGCGCAAGTTATTTCATTTCGACTCCAAAGAGTAATTGACGTTGCTTGCCCGCGAGATAGGTTGTCCAAAATAACGAAGGGCCAACCATGCTGATCGTTGCGTTGACAGGCGTCGCACGTCTGTGTGCCCGCCATCGCTGGATCGCGGTCGGCATGTGGGCGGTGCTCCTCCTGCCTGCGGTGTTCTTCGTGATCGCAGGTCACGCGCAATATAGCCACGATGTGTCGGTTCCCGGTTCCGAGTCGCAGCGGGCAATGAATCTGGCGCGCAAGGTGATTCCAGGCGGCGTCCTGCCGGACACCGAACAGATCGTGCTGCACGCCAGGCGCGGCACGCTGGCGGACCCGCTGGTGCACCAGCAGGTCGAGGAGTTGCTCGCCGACGTCGGGAAGCTGCCGGGGGTACTCACCGTCGCCGACCCGTTCGGACCACTAGGCAGGACGGTGCTGGGTGTGTCACCGGTCAGTGCCGACGGGCGCACGGCGGTGGCTCCGGTAATCATGAAAGCGTCGGCGCTCGAACTCGACCTCGGCGCGATCAGACGGGTCTCGGCCACGGCCCGGTCCTACAGCGGCCCCGAGCTTCAGGTGGGGTTGGGCGGGCCGGGCGCGACCGCGCTCACCTCGGCCGGCGTCCCGATCCGACCGCTGCTGGCCGCCCTCGCCGTCGCGCTGGCGGTCTTGTGCCCGACCCTGCGTTCGAGGGTGGCCGCCATGATCGCCGCGGTCGTCGCGGCCATGGCCACCGTCACCACCGTGGCCGTCACGACGGTGCTGTCCCACTACGTCCTGACGACTCCCTTCGCCGCTCTACTTGGCGGCATGATCGCCCTTGGGGTCAGCCTGGGCGGGTCCGTCCTGGTCGTCTACCGGGCGCAGACCGCGTTGGCGCGGGGCGTGAGCCCGGTCGACGCGGCCACCGAGGCGATGGTGAAGTCGGTAGCCGCCCTGGCCTCCGGTGGCGTGTGCCTGAGCGTGGCGATGACCGGGGTGCTCCTGCTGAACCTGGGCCCGTTGACGGGAGTCGCCCTCGCGGCCGGGGTGGCCGGGGTGCTCAGTGCCCTGGTCACCCTCACGCTGTTGCCGGCGCTGCTCGTCCTCGGCGGCACCCGGATGCTGGGCTGGCTCGGACGGCATTCCCTGACCACGACGGGTCGTGGCCTACCGCACCGGCCGGGCGTGCGATGGTGGTGGGCCAGGCAGGTGGGGTGTCACCCGGCTGTCGCCGTGGCCGCGGCGTGCGTGCTGCTCGTCGCCCTGGCAGCGCCGGTGGTCACCCTGCGGCTCGGTGGCGGCGACGCGGGCGCGGAGCCCACGTCGGCCACCGCGCGGCGCGCGTATGACGTGGTCAGCCGCGACTTCTTCAGCGGTCTCAACGGGCCGATGCTCGTCGTCGTCGACCGGGGGGAGGGCAGCCGGACCGTCACCGTGACCGACGTCGTCACCGCCCTCAACACGACGCCGGGGGTCAAACACGCGTACGCCTCGTTCGACAGTCCCGAGTCGGCCTGGCCCTGATCCAGGTGCTGCCGCAGGCGGGTCCCCGGTCGACGGACTCCTACGACCTGGTGCACCGACTGCGGAACGACGTCCTGCCGGCGGTCCTGCGGCCCACCGTGAGCCGCGCCTACGTGGGCGGGCAGGCGGCGTTGTTCGCCGACATGGCCGCGGATTTCCGCGGCGCGCTGCCGATGTTCGTGTTCGTGGTCCTGCTCGCGGTGGGCGCGCTGACCTTCCTCACGGCCTCCTCGCGCGTCACTGCCGCCGTACTCGCCGTTTCGGAGCTGTCGTGCGGCCTCGCAACGGTCGGTGTCCTGGCGGCGCTCTTCCAGCAGGACCGTTTCGCCGGGAAACTGGGCCTCCAGGCTGGTCCGATCGAACCGTTCATCCTGGTCTTCGTGCTGGTCGTCGGGTTCGGCCTGTCCCCGGGCATGAACCTGAGCCTGCTGAGCAGACTGCGCGAAACCGATGCGCCAGGCTGGCGGGCGCTCGAAGGCGACGCGGTCAGCCGCGGCCACGCCGACGTGGGGCACGTCGTCCTCACCATGAACCTCATCATGATCCTGGCGTTGTCGGTGGTCATGGCGCAGCCGTCCCGCACGCTGAAGCTGCTCGGGGTGGGTCTGGCGGTCGGTGTGGCGCTCGACGCGTTCGTGGTGCGAGCGGTCGTCCTCCCCGCGCTGGTGCACCTGGATCGGCGCCGCGAAACCGCTGGCGGCGTACCCGCCCAGCGCCGGCCGGGGAGGGCGGCCACGAGGTCGTACGACCCGCCGTCGGCGCCATCCCATGCGGGCAACGGCACGCGCGGCGGCCGTTTTTCCCGGAGGAGTACATAGGGATGGGGCCCGGGCGTGTTGCGTTCCGGGGAACGTTCCCGGGCAACGTTCCCCGGAACGTTGCCCGGGGAGTGGTGCGGGCCAGGCCCCGGGGGTCTGTTGCATTGCGGGACAGTACGGCAGGATGAACCCGGCCGGATCGGTGATCAGATCGCCCGCATGAGCTCGGCGAAGGCAGCCGTCAGCCGCACCTACGGGTCGGCGTCGACGTCAGGTTCGTAGTGTCCGCGGCGAAGATTCCGCACGAACGCGTGTCCGGCGCTGATCGTCTGGGCGGAACGGAACCCAGCGCGTAGCGCGGGTACCACCGGACCGCGAGCACGATCACCTCGGGTGGGAACCGAAATCCGTGAACTCCGGGACCGGGACAGGCGGACAAGGGCGGCAGCGAGCCATCATCCGACCATGCCCCGATGTCGGCGCGGCCCCCGGCCCCCGCCGATGCAGCAGTCCCTACTTCCCCGTTATCGGTAGGTAGGGCCGCGCGAAACCTTCAAAAGTCAGATCATCCGAGGCCTCGCGGTCCACCGGGTGGTTGTCCTTGCCGCCCATCCAGTAGTTTCAGATCCGAGCTGAATGCGGCGTCGCCGTGTCGATCTTCGGATGGTCCGTCGGGTTCCCGGTGCCATTGTGCTGCTCAGCTACGGTAAACATTCACGTAGATTCGTGATCTTGCGGTGAGTGGTGGTTTTGGAGCTGGGTGTGGATG
>NZ_CDWRCM010000154.1:0-1756 GCF_977927585.1 Frankia sp. CcWB2
TTGGCCGGGCGAACAACGGCGTCATCCATCCGTGGAACTCCGGCTTCGCAGGTATCGGCGTGTCCGTACAGAAGGCCGAGAGCAGGAAGTGCACGAGATGGCTGGTCGGTCGGGAGGGCGCGGGGTTGGCGAGCCCGCCCTCGATGGTGGCGACCACCGCGTCCGCCGCGAGCTCCCGATCGGGTTCGGGCACGAAGTCGTGCACCGCGGCGAGCGCGAGCCCGTGCAGCCAGTCGTGCAGCCGCTCGTGGTACTCCATGACCGGCGCGGCGTGCGGGGCGCGTTCGGCGACACAGGGATGCAGCGTGCGGCGCCGCTCGACCGAGTCCAGGGCGAGGAAGAGCTTCGCCGCCGGGTCTCCGGGCAACGCGGCGATCCGGTCGACCTCAACGTCGAGCAGCCGGTTCAGCACCGCCGCGAAGGCATGGTCCTTCGACCGGAAATACCAGTAGACGGAGCCCGGCTCGATGCCGGCGGAACGGGCGATCTCCGCGATGGACGTCCCGGCGAACCCGCGGGCCAGGAACTGCTCCTCGGCGACGGTGAGCAACGCATCGATCCGTTCCTCGCGGGGAACCTCCTGGCGGTTGCGTGGCACCTGATCAGCGTAACGACTCCCATGGTGGGGCAGGAGGAAATCGATGCCCAGTAGTGGTAGCTCCCGTGCGGTACGGCGGCGCCCGGTGGCGCCGCCCCGGGCGCCGGCATGATCGGAATCGTGTCCCGGTGTCGGTGGGTGCATTCCGGCCGGGCCCGGGTAGCGGAGTCCGGTGGACGTCTCGGGCGGATGTGTCCTGCTCACCGCCTTTTTCTTGATTCCGATTCGAGAGAGCTGTGAGAGTGAATCTCAGCTCTCTGGGGACGTAATGAAGTAACAAATACGTGATCGAGAGCATCATCGCAGGTCACAGGCCTGTGGAGGGTTCGAAACGCGCAAGTTATTTCATTTCGACTCCTCTACGTCGCTGGAAGGACCATCATGTCCGATATCAGGACCACCAAGAGCCTCGAAGCCCTGTCCGCCTCCCTTAATCGCGCGCTTGCGGGGGCCCGCGCCCCCCAGGTCGTGGCCGCCCGCCGGGCCCAGATGCGACAGACCGCCGGTATGACGCCGGACGGGTCCGACCTCGCCGGCACCGGCCGGCGAGCCGACCGGACGCAGGCCTTGGTCGAGACGCTGGCCTCGCGCCGGCGGACGAATATGTTGATCGGCACGCTCGACCGGCTGCGCAGACCCGCCACCGGGTGGCGTGCGGCCGGCCGCGTGACACCCTGACTCCGGGCCGACCGGGTCTCCTGCCGAACCGCTCAGTACCGTTTCGGCACCGCATCCCTTCGATCCCGATGGTCACCGACCGGACCGGTTCATCTGCCGGGCGCCGGGGGCGCCGCCGGAGAATCAGAGGAATTCATGATGAGTACGGCGGCGACATCCAGCGGTGCCGAATCCAGCGGTGCCGAATCCAGTTCCCCGCCGTCCCCGTCGGCGCTGCGCCGGGCGCTGCGCCGGGCCCGGGACGGCGCCACGCTCGATGTGGTGGAGGCCACCATTCTGCTGGCCGCGCGCGGCGACGACCTCGCGGACCTGTGCCGGTCGGCGGCCCGGGCCCGCGACGCGGGTCTGGCGTCGATCGGGCGGCCGGGTGTCGTCACCTACTCGCCGAAGGTGTTCATCCCGTTGACCCGGTTGTGCCGGGACCGCTGCCACTACTGCACCTTCGCCACCGTGCCGCACCGGTTGCCCGCCCCCTACCTC
>NZ_CDWRCM010000154.1:2099-4336 GCF_977927585.1 Frankia sp. CcWB2
CGGTGGACGAGGTGCTCGGCATCGCCCGGGCGGGCGCCGCGGCGGGCTGCGCCGAGGCGCTGTTCACGCTTGGTGATCGCCCCGAGGGCCGGTGGCCGGCGGCCCGGGAGTGGCTCGACGCCCACGGCTACGACTCGACGCTGGGCTACCTGCGTGCCGTCGCGATCGCCGTGCTGGAGGAGACTGGTCTGCTTCCGCACTTCAACCCAGGTGTGCTGAGCTGGGTGGAACTCGCCCGGCTCAAGCCGGTGGCCCCGTCGATGGGGATGATGCTGGAGACGACCGCGACCCGCCTGTGGTCGGAGCCGGGCGGGGCGCACTACGGGTCACCCGACAAGGACCCGGCCGTCCGCCTGCGGGTCCTCACCGACGCCGGGCGGCTGTCGATCCCGTTCACGACCGGCCTGCTGCTCGGCATCGGGGAGACCCGGGCGGAGCGGGCCGAGACGATCTTCGAGCTTCGAGGTCTGGCCCGCCGCTACGGGTCGATCCAGGAGGTGATCGTCCAGAATTTCCGCGCCAAGGACGACACCGCGATGCGCTCCGCGCCCGACGTCGGTGCCGAGGAGTTGGCCGCGGCCGTCGCGGTCACCCGGCTGGTGCTGGGCCCCACGATGCGGGTGCAGGCTCCGCCGAACCTCGTTGACACCGCGGAGTGCGCCCTGCTGCTTTCGGCCGGCATCGACGACTGGGGCGGCGTCTCCCCGGTCACCCCCGACCACGTCAACCCCGAGCGGCCCTGGCCGGACCTGGACGTCCTGCGTGCCGTGACGGCGCAGGCCGGGTTCACGCTGCGGCCCCGGCTCACCGTCTACCCCTCCCATCTCGGTGAACCATGGATCGACCCGCGCCTGGCCGGGCACGTCGGGGCGTTGGCCGGCGCGGACGGCCTGCTCGCCGACGGTGTGTTCCCGGCCGGCCGCCCCTGGCAGGAGCCCGACGGCGGACTCGCTGACACCGGCCGCACCGATCTGCACGCCGCGGTCGACACGGTCGGGCGCCGCAGCGAGAAACGGGCGGACTTCGGCACGGTCTACGGTGACTGGGAGTCGCTTCGTGCCCAGGTCAGCGCGGCCGGGACGGGGGTCGACGGAGTCGTCGGCACGGGCAGCCGGGCCATCGCGAGCCGGGCCGGCGCGGTTGCTGGTGCCGGTGCCATGCGGCGGATCGGCCCCGACATGCTCGCCGCCCTGCGCCACGCCGGGTCCGATCCGGCCGGGATCACCGACGACGAGGCGCTGACCCTGTTCAGCGCGGACGGCGCCGCCCTGGAGGAGCTCTGCGCGCTCGCGGACGGATTGCGCCGCGACGTCGTGGGCGAGGACGTCACCTACGTCGTCAACCGCAACATCAACTTCACTAATGTCTGCTACACCGGATGCCGGTTCTGCGCGTTCGCGCAACGCCGTGGGGACGCCGACGCCTACACGCTGTCTCTGGACGAGGTGGGCAGCCGGGCGGCGCAGGCCTGGGCGGTCGGCGCGACCGAGGTCTGCGTCCAGGGCGGGATCCATCCCGATCTACCGGGCACCGCGTACTTCGATCTCGCCCGTGAGATCAAGCGGCAGGCGCCGGGGCTGCATCTGCACGCCTACTCGCCGATGGAGGTTCTCAACGGCGTCACCCGCACCGGCATGTCGATTGGCGACTGGCTCACCGCGGCCCGCGAGGCCGGCGTCGACACGATCCCCGGCACCGCGGCGGAGATCCTCGACGACGATGTCCGCTGGGTGCTGACGAAGGGCAAGCTGCCCGCGGCGAGCTGGGTCGAGGTGGTGACCACCGCGCACCGGGTCGGCCTGCGTTCCTCGGCCACGATGATGTACGGGCACGTGGACACCCCCGCACACTGGGTGGCCCATCTGCGCCTGCTACGGCGCATCCAGGACTCCACCGGCGGCTTCACCGAGTTCGTGGCCCTCCCCTTCGTCCATCACAGCTCGCCGATCTACCTGGCCGGTGTCGCCCGTCCCGGCCCCACCCGCCAGGAGAACCGGGCCGTGCACGCGATGGCGCGCATTCTGCTGCACGGTTCGATCGACAACATCCAGTGCTCCTGGGTCAAGCTCGGGGTGGAGAGCTGTCGGGCCGTGCTCGTTGGTGGGGCGAACGACATAGGCGGCACGCTGATGGAGGAGACGATCAGTCGGATGGCCGGCTCGCAGCACGGCTCGCGGCGTTCCGTGGCCGAACTCGAGGAGGTGGCCGCGGGGGCGGGTCGTCCCGCTCGGCAACGC
>NZ_CDWRCM010000154.1:4612-6114 GCF_977927585.1 Frankia sp. CcWB2
ACCACGTATGGCCGGATCCCTGACGAGCGCTTTCGCGCTGCCCGGGGCCGCACCGTCCGGGCCATGCTGCCGGTGGTGTCCTGACACCCGCCAAGTCCTGATCATCAAAAACTACTCTCCGTAGTCGAATGGGCCGGGGTTGCCGAGTCTGGTAGCTGATCGGTCTACGTTCGCGGCGGTTGCCCGAGCTCAGACCCTGCCCTTTTAGGGGTGTATGCCCTTTAGGTCTGGGCGGGATAATGCCGTTGTCGCGACCAATCTGATCGCGCAGAGTGACGGAAAGGAGGGTTGCGCGGACCCTCGGCGACAGGTCGTAGTGACTGTGAGCTATGGTCTCATCGCTGGTTGTAGAAGATGTTGCGACGGTGGGGTTGACGCGATCGAGTCTGGAGCGTGTAATTACCGGCGTGTCATTCCCCCTGCTGGCGGGGTTCGTGCGGTAATGCGTCGCCTGACCGGTGTGGAAACCAGTCACCTGCGCGCCGGCGCCCAGGGGTGGCCGACCGCACCGCGACGGGTCTGGAGGAGTCCACATGGAGCACGCCGACGCGGGCGTCCACACTGTCCTCGCGGACGTCGAGCGTCCCGCTGAGCATGACCCGTTCGCTGATCACCCCGGGCGGGTGCTCACCGAACGCCACACCCGGGCCACATCCGAAACGGTCCCGCGGGCGCGGGTGCCGGCCACGGCCGCTCCCGTCCCCCCCGCGTTGACCGGTCGGTCCGTCGCCGAGGACACCGACCTCGTCGAGGACATTGACGAGGTCGACGATGTCGACGAGGTCGGTGACGACGAGGCCGACGAGGCGGAGACCAAGGACATGGAGGATCTTGGTGGATCGGCCGGGAGGTCCGCCCTCGCCCAGGTGATCGATCTGGGGATGGGGGACCTTCTCGGCGAGGCGATGGAGTGGCAGGAACGCGCGCTGTGCGCGCAGACCGACCCCGAGGCGTTCTTCCCGGAGAAGGGCGGTTCGACCCGCGAGGCCAAGCGTATCTGCTCGGGCTGTGAGGTCCGGGCCGAGTGCCTGGAGTACGCGCTGGAGAACGACGAGCGGTTCGGGATCTGGGGCGGCATGTCCGAGCGGGAGAGACGCAAGCAGCGACGCCGAGCGGTCTGATCCCGCCCGGTGACCGGCGGTCGGCGCATGACGGGCGATCCGGGCACGTCACAGGCGGCCACGGTCGCCGCGGTGACCGCTCTGCCCGATGATGCAGGGCCGCCGGTCGTCGCGGTCTGCGTGCTCGGTCGAGGGGGTGGTGGACCCGCCGCCGCCGCCCAGGTCCGGGCCGCCCTGCGTGCCCAGACCAGACCACCGGACCGGGTCGTCGAGGTGCGGCTCGGTGGCGGGGGAGGCGTTCCCCGGCAACGCGCGTCTCCCCTGGACGGGGACGGTCGCCTCCCGTCCGCCGACCGTCCCGTCGATCCCGGCGCCGACGGCGCGGATGCTCAGGCCGGTGACCCGGTCGTCGAGCCCCTCGTCGTCGAGGTGCCGTCCGCC
>NZ_CDWRCM010000154.1:6645-11469 GCF_977927585.1 Frankia sp. CcWB2
ACCGTTCGGCGCCGCCGTAGCCGTGGGGCTGGCTCGGCTGGGGAACCTACCGGAGCACGGATTCGTCTGGCTCCTCGACGACACCGCGATCCCTGCCCCAGGCGCGTTGCACACCCTGCTGGCCTACGCCCGGCTGGACCGGGGTGCCGCCGTCCTCGGTCCCAAACTGCTCGCCCGCGCTCCGGAATCCGCCCCACTCGCCGAATCCGCCCGGCCGGCCGAATTCGCCCCGGCGGCCGGAGCGGGCGGTCCCGCCGGAGCGGGCGGTCCCGCCGGATCGACGGGTGCGCGGTCCCGGCCGGTGACGAGACCCCGGGTGGTTGAAGTCGGGGTGAGCGTCGACCGGGCCGGGCGACGGCATACCGGAATGTGCCCGGGCAATGATGATTATGGTCGGTGTGACGGGGTACGTGACGTCCTCGCCGTCGCGTGTTCGGGCACCCTCGTGCGGGCGGTGGTCTGGCGTCTGCTCGGTGGACTCGACCCCGAGCTCGATGGTGGTCATGACATCGATCTTGGCTGGCGGGTGGCCCGTGCCGGCCTACGGGTCGTCGTCGTCCCGTCGGCCACGGCGACCGTGGCCTCGGCCTCGGCCTTCCCCGGGGCATCGGCCGACCGCGCGGGGGCTCTACGGGTCCGGCTGGCGAACACGGCGACGGTGCTGTTGCCGGCGATGGTGGTCGCCCTGCTCGTCGGAACGGCCGTGCGCACCCTCGGCCTGCTCCTGCGCGGCCGACCCCGGGCGGCGCTCGCCGAGCTCACGCTCGCCGGTACCGTGCTGGGGCGGCCACGGCAGTTGCGCCGGATGCGTCGGCGCGCCGCCTGCACGTGGGCGGTGCCGCACCGGGCCGTCCGCCCGTTGTTCCCGGCCCGCCGCCTGCCGTGGCGGCGCGGAGCCGGCGCCGAGGATCTCCTCGATCGGGCCGGAGCCGCCGAAGACGTCGCCGACACCACCTTGGTGGTCACCGGGCCCAGACCGGATGCGCACCCGCGCCGGCCGGCCTGGCCGCCGATGACCCTGGCGACCCTGCTGGGTGCCGTCGGGCTCCTGGCCATGCGGGGGATGCCGGCGGACATGCTCGGCGGGGGCCTGCCGCTCCCGACCGGCAGCCGGAACCTGTGGTCGGCCGTGTGGTCCGGATGGGCGGGGGCGCCCGATGGACCTCTGAGTGGTCCCGGGCCGGCACCCCCTTTCACCGCGCTGTTCGCCGCGGCGGCCACTCTGCTGGGGGAGAGGCCGGCGCCGGCCGCTTGGATCCTGCTGGCGGCCGGCCCGGCGCTCGCGGGCCTGAGCGCCTACCGGGCGCTCGCCCGGCTGGAACCACATCCGCTCGCCCGGTTCGGGCTCGCCGCCGGCTACGGGTTGAACCCGGTGATGACCGGGTCGGTCCTCGCCGGCCGCACCGACACCGTGGGCGCGGTGATCGGCCTTCCCCTGGTGCTCGCCGCCGCCGACGCGGTCCTGCGGGACCGGCGGGACGGCTCCGGCTTTGGCTTTGGCTTTGGCGTCGGCGGGGCGCCGGGCCGGCCGGTGTGGACGCTCGCGGTCTGTCTGGTCGGGTTCATCGCCTGCGCCCCGTCGATGCTGGTCATCGCCTGGGCGGGCCTGGTCGCCGTCGCGTTCCTGACCGCGCGGTCCAGGCTGCCCGCGATCATCGCCGCTCTGCTCGCGACGATCATTCCGGTGCTTCCGGACCTGTGGCTGGATCCCGTCGCCGTCCTCGCCGTCCTCGCCGAATCGGCGATCGCCCTGGCTAGGCTGCCCCAGTACTCCCTGGCCCTGCTGGCTGGTGCGGACAGCGGACCCAGTGCCGATGTGGCCGGCTTCGTCGGTGGATGCCTGGCCTGCTGGTTGTTCGGCCGCCTCGCGGGCCGGGGGCGGGGCCGTCGGCGGCGCACGGCCGTGCTGGTGGTCCTTCCCGTGACGCTGCTCCTCCTCGTCGGGCCGCTGATCCTTGCCGCTCGGTTCCTGGCCGTGGATGTATCTCGGCCCGACGACACCACAGGGGCGAACCCGGCCGGCGTCGAGGGGGCCGGCCTCGCCCGCGCGGTCGCGGCCGTGACCCGCGCCGCCGGCCCGGGTGCCCGCGTCCTCGTCCTGCACCAACCGGCCTCGGCCAGAACGATCCGGTACACCCTGGCCTCCGCGTCCGGGCCGACGTTTCCCGAGACCGGCGCCCGCACCCCGCGGCGGTCCAGTCGGTTCCTCGCCGACATGGTCGCGGACCTCGCCGCCAACGGTGGCCGGGCAGCCGGCTGGCTCCCGTTTCTGGGCGTGACATCGGTCGCCGTACCCACGGCCGACTCGGCCTCTCAGCTCGTCGCCCGACTGGACGCGACGCCGTCCTTGATCCGGGATCGTCCCCGCCCGGGGGCGATCTTCTGGCGTCCCGCCGTTCCGGCCCGTGGTGCGACGGCTTCGGGAGAGCCCGGTGGGACCGGTGCGCCGCGACCGGACGCATCCGGGTGGGCGGGCGGACCCCTGGCCTGGGTGATGGAGTCCGATCGGGCTGATCGTCGTGAGCCGGTGGCGCGGCACGCCGCTCCCGCGGCGACGAAGCGGACAGCCCGCCCGATCGGTACAGCGCCGGGTGCTCCTCTCCTCCTCTCGGCGCCGCTGCCGCCAGCGCCCTCCTCGGTACGCCGGTTGGCCTCCGGCGAGCGGTTGCCCGCCCTCGCCGCCCGGTCCGGCCCGGCACGCTCCCTGGTGCTCGCCGTACCGGCGGATGCCGGATGGCACGCGTGGCTGGAAGGCCGGCCGCTGACTCCGTTCCGGGCGTGGGGCTGGGCAGCCGGATTCCGGCTGCCGCCCGACGGCGGTCGGCTCCGCATCGACCACGACCGGGCTTCACCCCACCGGGCCGTGCTGGGCCAGGCGGCGGCGCTCGCCGCGCTTGTCCTGCTGGGCATCCCCGTGCTGCTGGGAATCCCAGTCCTGAGGTCGCGGCGGATGGCTCCCCCGGCTGCAACGCAGCCGCGGCGGGTCGGGAAGGCTGAGCGGCCGTCGTGTCAGCGGCCGTCGTGTCACGTCGTGGTCGTTTCGCGGACGGTCGTTTCGCGGATGGTGCTGCCGCTGGCGGTCCTCGGGCTGCTCGGGCTGACCGGGGCGTTCCTCGCCGGCACCAGCACCAGCACCGGCACCAGCACCGGTGGTGCCGGTGCCGGGAAGGGACGGGTCTGGCCCCTGTCAGGCGCCATGCTGGCCTGCCCGGACCTGACGCTGGTGGCACCCGGTCCGGGCGGGCCGGGCGGGCGGGCCCGTGCGCTCGGCTTGGACGTGGCTGCCGGCGGTGGGCCGACGGGCCAGGTGCGGGTGTCCACGATGGGGTCCGAGGTTCCAAGCGAGGGGCTTGGACTACGGATGGACGTCCGCGGCCGGCGTCACCTGGACCTTCCGCGGCCCTCGGAGGGCAGCGCCGTCACCGGCGTGGCGGGCGGCCGTGGATCGATCCTGGTGACCGCCCAGGGCGCGTCCGCCGGGGGACTGTCGGCCACCGTGACGGCCCGGGAGAAAGACGGCGTCGGGTCAATGGGCGGCGTCGGGCCGATTCAGGCGCGTTGCGAGCCGTCCCGGGCCCGGACCTGGTTCACCGGACCATCGACCGTGGCCGGTCGGGATCCGGTGGTGATCTGGTCGAATCTGGCAGCTGAACCAGCCCGGATCAATGTGCGGGTGCTTTCCGACGGACCGGCGACGTCGCCGCAGGACATCACCGTGCCCCCGGACCACGCGGTGATCCGGCGACTCGCGTCCCTCGCACCGGAGGCCGCCGCGACCGCGCTCGACGTCCAGGTGCGCTCCGGCCGGGTTCTCACCTGGGTCGCGGACCGGCCCAGCGCGGCGCGTGCGGACTCGATGCCGGGGGCGGACCGGGCGGGGCGCGCGGATCCGGTGAGCCTTGTCCCGAGCACCTCCGCCCCGGCCCGGCGTCTCCTGCTTGGCGGGGTCGTCGTCCCGGCGGGGTCCGCGTCTTCGACGGCGCACCTGGTGCTCGCCGCACCGTTGCGGGAGGCCACGGTGCGCATCACGGTCCTCACGGGTACGGGTCGGCACACGCCGATCGGCCTGGAGGCCGTCGTCGTGCCCGCCACCGGTGCGATCATCACGCCCGTGCTGCTGCCGGCGGGCGCCGCCTCGGCCGTCCTGGTCGAATCGGCCGATGACGCACCGGTGCTCGCCGGACTGGCCGCACCGTCGGGCCGGGCGGGAGAGCGGTCGACCGGCTCGGACGGCGGATCCACCTGGGTTGGCGCCACCAGCCTTGATCCTCCGCTCGACCCGCGCGGGCTCGACGCGTACGGCCAGGCGGTCGGCCTCTCCGGGCCGACGGGGCTGGCCGCCGGGGCGGGATCCGCGCCGGACGCGGTCGTCTCCCTCCCGCCGGTGCCGCCCGGCGCGACCGGCGTCGTCGTGCTCGCCGCTCCGGCGGGAGCGGTCACAGCGTGGATCGACGGCGAGCTGGTACGGGTGAGGCCGGGCACCGTCGCGACCGCCCGCATGCCGATCGGGCAGGCCGGTGGACGGCTCGTCGCGGTCGGCGGCCCGCTGGGGGCCACCGCCGTGATCGGCGATCTCCCCGGCACGCCGGGGGAGGGCCGGGCATCCGGGGATCCGCCCCGCGGGCCTACCCCCTCCGGCTCCACCGGCTCCACGTCGTCGACCGCCGTGTCGTCGATCTTTGGGATGTCCAAGCCCGTGATGCCGCGGAGCATCTCTACCGTCGTTCCGTTGTGGGGGGCGTCGAGGCTCCTCGACGCTCCGGTCTCCATCGAGGATCCCACCGTCCTGTATCAGCGCACCTAGGGCCTGTTTGGGAAGTTCAT
>NZ_CDWRCM010000155.1:0-413 GCF_977927585.1 Frankia sp. CcWB2
GGTCCGGTGAAGTGTTCGGATCGCGGCGACGTGGGCGGTTCGCTGCCGGCGACGTCGCGAGAAGTCCACTGAACCTTATCATTTAGAGGAAGGAGAAGTCGTAACAAGGTTTCCGTAGGTGAACCTGCGGAAGGATCATTGTCGAGACCTGCCCAGCAGCACGACCAGCGAACGCGTCCCAAAACAACGACGCGGGGGGGTGCGCGCGCGCGAGCGACCGCGGCCGAAGGGCCCCGAGAGCGAGCGCGCGAGCGTCGCCCCGAGCGAACGGGGGGCGCGCGGGACTCGTTGCCCGCGCGGCCCCCGAACGAAACCCCGGCGCGGTCCGCGCCAAGGAAAACCAAAAAACGCGAGGGGCCTCGGCCCCGGACGAAAAAGAGTATATTCAAAACGACTCTCGGCAACGGATATCT
>NZ_CDWRCM010000155.1:704-7112 GCF_977927585.1 Frankia sp. CcWB2
CCGGTGGCGTGGTTGGCGGCGGCGAGTGCGGCAACCCGCAGAAACCGCTCAGCGAGCGGAGCGGAGTCGTCCCCCCACGCCTGCTGTCGGACCGACCACCCTTCTAGGCGGTGATCGAAACCGAGCCTACGCGCAAGCTCGGTACCGACCGAACCGGACACGACGAGCGTGGTGCACCTCAGTAAAGCGGCCTGCCGGTCCAGAGCCCTCACGAGTGTCTCGGCGACGCCGGCCGGCGTCTCGGGAGCGATCACGAGTGCCTCAAGGCGCGCCGCGGAGGGCAGTCGGGTCCAGCAGGAAGAAGCATCGAGGACCGCGGCCCCAAGCAGCCGGTCCGCGTCCTCGGCGAGGAGGACCCGCCACCTGGGCTGGGTGAGCAATCCGCGGAGCCACCCGCTGTCGAGGCGAGGGCGGGGCTGTGTGCCGAGTAGGTCGTGGCCGGTGGCAAGCAAGCCGGCCAGGCGATCGATGTCGCCGTCAGTCGCTGTCCGAAGAGAAGCAGACACCAGGGTTTCCTTCCGATCCTCACCAAGCTCGTCAGCAGGTCGTCGATGTAGTACTCGCGGACGACTCGGTGCGCGGGCGCACCCGGCATGTCCAGCACAATGCTCGCGCGGCTTGTCCGGACAACTGCGCCGCCCGGAACGCGCAAGGCTGCCTGGGTGAACATTGCAAACAGTTGTTCCTAACGAACCTGTTCCTCACGAACCACCCGGCGTAGCCACACCGCGAGCAGCTCGACAGCACCGACGGCGGCGGCCTGACCGGGCCCGCGCCGACGTCGTGTGGCGGGTGGGTGCAAGCGCCTGTCGCCGGCGTACAAGCCCTCGCCGTTTACCGTGCCTACACTTTGGGATCACACTCGATTCGACCGGTGAGGTTCGGCAGCACCGCCCACAGCCCCCTGGAGGCCAGCGATGTTGGTGCCTTTCGGTGCACGTGATTTCCTTGATCGAGCGGTCGCGGTGTACGGCAGACGTGTCGGTGTCGTGGATGAACCGGACCAGCCCGCCCAGCCGTGGCCGGACCTGACCTACTCTCGCCTGGGTGAGACCGCCCGTGCGCAGGCGGCGGGCCTGGACGCCTTAGGCGTGGGCCACGGTGAGCGCGTCGCGATCGTGTCGCACAACAGCGCCCGCCTGCTCGCGTCGTTCTTCGGTGTCAGCGGGTACGGCCGGGTGCTCGTCCCGGTGAACTTCCGTCTCTCGCCGGAGGAGGTCAGCTACATCGTCGAGCACTCCGGCTCCGATGTACTGCTCATCGACCCCGAGCTGGAGGAGAAGCTCTCCGGCGTGACCGCGAGGCAGAAGTTCGTGCTGGGCGCCGAGAGCGACGCCGAATTCTACCGCTTCGACACCGAGCCCACGCCGTGGGAGCCGGACGAGAACGCCACCGCCACGATCAACTACACCAGCGGCACGACCGCGCGGCCCAAGGGCGTGCAGATCACCCACCGCAACATCTGGGTCAACGCGGTCACCTTCGCGCTGCACGCCGGTGTCACCGACCGCGACGTCTACCTGCACACGCTGCCGATGTTCCACGCCAATGGCTGGGGCATGCCGTTCGGCATGACCGGTCTCGGCGTCCAGCAGGTGGTGCTGCGCAAGATCGACGGCCCGGAGATCCTGCGCCGCGTGGAGCAGCACGGCGTCACCGTGATGTGCGCCGCGCCGGCTGTGGTCAACGCCGTGCTCGACGCCGTCCGGGACTGGGACGGCGAGGTCCCCGGCCGCGACCGCGTGCGGGTCATCTGCGCGGGTGCTCCGCCGCCCACCAAGACGATCCAACGGGTCGAGGAGGAGCTCGGCTGGGAGTTCATCCAGATCTACGGCCTCACCGAGACCTCGCCGCTGCTCACGATCAACCGTTCCCGCGTGGAGTGGGACGACCTGCCGCCCGAGGATCGCGCGGGCAAGCTCGTCCGTGCGGGTGCGTCCGCTCTGGGCGTCACGCTCAAGCTCTCGGACTCCGGTGAGGTGCTGGCCCGCTCCAACGTGGTCCTGGCGGGCTACTGGGAGCGGCCGGAGGAGTCGGCCAGGGCCCTGGCGGGCGGCTGGTTCCACACCGGTGACGGCGGCGTGATCGACGACGAGGGCCACCTGACGATCAGTGACCGCAAGAAGGACGTGATCATTACCGGCGGTGAGAACGTCTCGTCGATCGAGGTCGAGGACTGCCTGTTCAGCCACCCGGCGGTGGCCGAGGTCGCGGTGATCGGCGTGCCCGACGAGAAGTGGGGTGAGACGATCAAGGCGCTGGTCGTGCTCGCCGAGGGCCGGACGGCGACCGAGGCGGAGCTGATCAAGCACTGCAAGGAGCGGCTCGCCGGCTACAAGGCACCCACCTCGGTGGAGTTCCGCGACCAGCTTGCCCGCACCGCCACCGGCAAGCTGCAGAAGTTCAAGCTGCGCGCCCCGTACTGGGAGGGCCACGAGCGCCAGGTCAACTGATCCGACCGGAAGCGAACCCGGCCATGGGACGAAGGCGGACGGCGCCCGAGGCACTGCGCCGACGGATCCGGTACCTTACCTGCACCTTACATAAGGTGACGAATGTGGCGCGCATGGTGAGCGCGAATCGGATGCCCGGCGTGGGGGACTGTGATAAAACCTAGATGCACAATCCAAGATTATCGGATGGGCTAATATCGGGCTACCGGGCGATTCCTGTGATCGGGCGGTCGCGACCTGTGGAGACCCTTGGTAGGGAGTGCGGGGGCCGCGCTGACGGATGACGAAGCCTCGGTTCCGCGTCGATGTCCCTGTCCGCTGGGTGTTCGTCCGTTCATCGAGATTCGGCCTGTGAGAGATGTGGGGTAGTCGTGTCGCTGCGTTCGCGCCGGTCGTGTCTGGCCGTTCCCGGCTCGTCGCCGAAGATGCTGGGCAAGGCCCAGGGGTTGCCGGCCGATCAGGTGTTTTGTGACCTGGAGGACTCGGTGGCTCCCGGCGCGAAGGAGTCAGCGCGGGCGAACGTGGTCGCGGCGCTGAACGAGGGCGCCTGGGCGGGGAAGACCCGGGTGGTGCGGGTCAACGACCTGACCACGCGCTGGACCTACCGCGACGTGATCGAGGTGGTGGAGGGCGCGGGGGCGAACCTGGACTGCGTGATGCTGCCTAAGGTGCAGTCGGCGGAGCAGGTGGCGTGGCTGGACCTGCTGCTCACCCAGATCGAGAAGGTCATGGGGCTCGAGGTGGGCCGGATCGGGATCGAGGCGCAGATCGAGAATGCGCTGGGGCTGTCGAACGTCAAGGAGATCGCGTTCGCGAGCCCGCGGATCGAGACGATCATCTTCGGCCCGGCGGATTTCATGGCGTCGGTGAACATGCCGTCGCTGGTGGTGGGGGCGCTCAGTCCGGACTATCCGGGTGACCCATTTCACTATGTGCTGTTCAAGATTCTCGAGGCCGCGCGCGCCCGCGGGGTGCAGGCGATCGACGGGCCGTTTCTGCAGATCCGTGATGTGGACGGGTTCCGGGCGGTGGCGGGCAGGTCCGCGGCGCTCGGGTTCGACGGCAAGTGGGTGCTGCACCCAGGCCAGATTGAGGCGGCCAACGAGATCTACGCGCCCCGGCAGGCCGACTACGACCATGCCGAGCTGATCCTGGAGGCCTATGCCTGGCACACCTCGGCCGCGGGCGGTCTGACCGGTGCGGTGATGCTCGGCGACGAGATGATCGACGAGGCGAGCCGGAAGATGGCCGAGGTCGTCGCGGGCAAGGGCCGCGCCGCGGGGATGCAGCGTACGGTGAAGTTCGAACCACCGGTCGGCTGAATCCGCCCGAGTCGGGGCGGATCGGCGCGCCCGGCGCGTGGCCATGATGAAATCATCCCGCTGCCTGAGTGCGTTTCTGCTCTCCCCTCAGGCATCGGGGGCAGCGACAGGAGCGGAACATGGGCAGGATCGCGCAGACCGACGGTCTGACCGATGTGCAGCGGGACATCCTTGCGGCGGTACGGACCTTCGTCGACAAGGAGATTCTTCCCCATGCGAACGACCTCGAGCATCGGGATGAGTATCCCGAGGACATCATCGAGGCGATGAAGGAGATGGGCCTGTTCGGCATCACCATCCCGGAGGAGTACGGCGGGCTCGGCGAGTCCCTGCTGACCTACGCGCTCGTCGTGGAGGAGATCGCCCGCGGCTGGATGAGTGTCTCCGGGGTCATCAACACCCACTTCATCGTCGCCTACCTGATCCTCCAGCACGGCTCGGAGGAGCAGAAACGGCGGCTGCTCCCGGTCATGGCCACCGGCGAGCTCCGCGGGGCGTTCTCGATGAGCGAACCGGGCTGCGGCTCCGACGTTTCCGCGATCACCACCCGGGCCGACCGGGACGGCGACGACTACGTGCTCAACGGCCAGAAGATGTGGCTGACGAACGGCGCCCGCGCCGGCGTCGTCGCCACCCTGGTCAAGACCGACGAGGGCGCCCAGTCGGTCTACCGGAACATGACGACGTTTCTCCTGGAGAAGGAACCCGGGTTCCGGACACACGGCGGGATCACCATCCCGGGAAAGCTGGAGAAACTCGGGTACAAGGGGGTCGAGACCACCGAGATGGTGCTGGTCGACCATCGGGTGCCCGCGTCGGCGATCCTCGGCGGCGAGGACGGCCGGGGCCAGGGTTTCTACCAGATGATGGACGGCGTGGAGGTCGGCCGGGTCAACGTCGCCGCGCGGGCCTGCGGGATTATGATCCGGGCGTTTGAGCTGGGCATCGCCTACGCTCAGCAGCGGCGGACGTTCGGTCGGCCTATCGCGGAGCATCAGGCCATCGCGTTCAAGCTCGCCGAGATGGCGACCAAGGTGGAGGCCGGGCATCTGATGATGGTCAGCGCCGCCCGCAGGAAGGACGACGGGCAGCGCAACGACGTCGAGGCCGGGATGGCCAAGTACCTTGCCAGCGAGTACTGCCACGAGGTGACGACCGAGGCTTTCCGGATCCACGGCGGCTACGGCTACTCCAAGGAGTACGAGATCGAGCGCCTGTACCGGGAGGCCCCCTTCATGCTCATCGGAGAGGGGACCTCCGAGGTACAGAAGCGCATCATCAGCCGGGCATTGCTGAAGGAGTACCAGCTTCCGGGCTGAGGGGACGTAATGAAGTAACAAATACGCGATCGAGAGCATCATCGCAGGTCACAGGCCTGTGGAGGGTTCGAAACGCGCAAGTTATTTCATTTCGACTCCTGAGGGGCCGGTGCGTCCCTGACGAGTTGAGTGTGCCGCGATCAGGCGAGGGAGTTCCAGATGCAGTTCGGGCGTCACTTCGAGGAGTTCGAGGTCGGTGCGGTTTACAAGCACTGGCCGGGCAAGACGGTCACCGAGTACGACGACCATCTCTTCTGCCTGCTCACGATGAACCATCATCCGCTGCACCTGGACTCCCATTTCGCCGAGGAGACCACCCAGTTCAAACGGAACGTCGTCGTCGGGAACTACGTTTACTCCCTGCTGCTGGGAATGTCGGTGGCCGACGTGTCCGGGAAGGCGATCGCCAACCTGGAGGTCGAGTCGCTACGGCACGTGAAGCCGGTGTTCCACGGTGACACGATCTACGGCGAGTCCACCGTCCTCGACAAGGTCGAGTCGAAGAGCAAGGACGACCGCGGGATCGTCACCGTCGAAACCCGCGGTTACAACCAGGACGGCGTCCTCGTCTGCATCTACCGCCGCAAGGTCATGGTGCCCAAGCGGGCCTACGGCGAGGCGCGCGGCGGCGAGCAGCCTGGCCGGCCGGAACCCCGGACGGAAGGCTGAGATGGCGGGCGCGGGCCGAGCGGAGACAAAGCGGGACCGTCCGTGGATCATCCGCACCTATGCCGGGCATTCGAGCCCGGCCGAGAGTAACGCGCTGTATCGGCGCAATCTGGCCAAGGGGCAGACCGGGCTGTCGGTGGCGTTCGATCTGCCCACGCAGACGGGCTACGACCCGGATCACGCCCTTGCCCGTGGCGAGGTGGGCAGGGTAGGGGTGCCGATCGCGCATCTCGGTGACATGCGGCGGTTGTTCGACGGGATTCCGCTGGCGCGGATGAACACGTCGATGACGATCAACGCCACCGCGATGTGGCTGCTGGCGTTGTACCAGGTGGTCGCGGAGGAGCAGGGGGCCGATCCGGCGGAGCTGGCCGGGACGACCCAGAACGACATCATCAAGGAGTATCTGTCGCGGGGGACCTATGTCTTCCCGCCGGGCCCGTCGCTGCGCCTGATCACCGACCTGATCGCCTACACGGTGGCCGAGCTGCCCCGCTGGAACCCGATCAACATCTGCAGTTATCACCTGCAGGAGGCCGGGGCCACGCCGGTTCAGGAACTGGCCTATTCGATGTGCACGGCGATCGCGGTGCTCGATGCCGTGGCCGCCGCGCGGGGGATCCCGGTAGGCCGGGCGGGCGCGGA
>NZ_CDWRCM010000155.1:7213-10709 GCF_977927585.1 Frankia sp. CcWB2
CCGCGGGGAGCTGGAGCCGGCGGATGCGGAGTGGATGGGTGAGGTGTGTGGTCGGATCTCCTTCTTCGTCAACGCCGGAGAGCGTTTCGTGGAGGAGATGTGCAAGATGCGGGCGTTCACGGTGTTGTGGGATGAGCTGCTGACCTCCCGGTACGGGGTTCGGGAGCCGGCGCAGCGCCGGTTCCGGTACGGGGTGCAGGTCAACTCGCTGGGGCTGACCGAGGCCCAGCCGGAGAACAACATCATCCGGATTGTGCTGGAGGCGCTGGCGGTGACGCTGTCGAAGGACGCGCGGTGTCGGGCGTTGCAGCTGCCAGCCTGGAACGAGGCGCTGGGCCTGCCCCGGCCGTGGGATCAGCAGTGGTCGCTGCGCATTCAGCAGATCCTCGCTCATGAGACCGATCTGCTGGAGTATGACGATCTGTTCGCCGGTTCGGTCGTGGTGGAGAAGCGGGTCGATCAGCTTGTGGCCGCGGCCAGGGCGGAGATCGACCGGGTTCAGGAGATGGGGGGCGCCGTCGCCGCGGTCGAGAGCGGCTATATGAAGTCGCAGCTGGTGACGTCCCAGGCGGCGCGGCGGGCTCGCATCGAGAGCGGTGAGGACGTTGTCGTCGGGGTGAACCGGTTCACCGAGACCGAGCCGAATCCGCTGCTCGCCGATCTTTCCGCCGCGATCCAGACGGTCGATCCGGCGCTGGAGGAGGCGACCCGCGCGGAGCTGGCGGCTTGGCGGGCCGGCCGCGACGACCGGGCGGTGACGGAGGCGCTGCTCGGCCTGCGGGCGGCGGCCGGGACGGACGCGAACCTGGTTCCCGCCACGCTGGCCTGCGCCCGGGCCGGGGTCACGACGGGGGAATGGGGGGACACGCTGCGGGAGGTGTTCGGGGAGTACCGGGCACCGACGGGGGTCGGCGAGGCCACCGTCGCCGGTGGTGGCGGGGCCGCCCTCGACGAGCTGCGGGCCCGGGTGGCGCGCACGGGGTCCGAGCTGGGCCGTCCGGTGAAGATGCTGGTCGGTAAGCCCGGCCTCGACGGGCATTCCAACGGCGCCGAGCAGATCGCGCTGCGGGCCCGTGACGCCGGTTTCGAGGTCGTCTACCAGGGGATCCGGCTGACGCCGGCGCAGATCGTGGCCGGGGCTGTCGAGGAGGACGTGCACGTCGTCGGGCTGTCGGTGCTCTCCGGTTCCCATCTCGACCTGGTGCCCCAGGTGCTGACGGGGCTGCGGGCGGCCGGGGCGGGTGAGATCCCCGTCATCGTGGGCGGCATCATCCCCGCGGCGGACGCGGACGAGCTCTCCCGACTCGGGGTGGCCGCGGTGTTCACGCCCAAGGACTACGAGCTCACCGCCATCATCCGGGGCATCCTCGACGTCGTACGGGCCGCCAACAAGCTCGATCAGTGAGCTTGACAGCGAGCTCGATCAGTGAGCTCGATCAGTGAGGTGGCCGTGACGGTTGGGGATGGTACCCGGGTGGGCTCGTCAATCGAGTCGGTGACCGAACTCGTCACCGCCGCCGTCGCGGGGAACCGCCGCGCGGTGGCGAGGCTCATCTCCATGGTCGAGGACGGCTCGCCGCACCTGCAGCGGATCGAGCAGCTGCTGATGCCCCGCACCGGGGGCGCGCAGGTGATCGGCCTCACCGGGGCGCCGGGGGTCGGCAAGTCCACCTCCACCTCCGCGCTGGTGGGCGCCTACCGGGCCGCGGGCCGGCGGGTCGGCGTGCTGGCCGTCGATCCCTCGTCCCCGTTCACCGGCGGCGCGCTGCTCGGCGACCGGATCCGGATGGTCGAGCACGCCACCGATCCGGGCGTCTTCATCCGCTCGCTGGCGACGCGCGGAAGTCTCGGCGGCCTGTCGACCGCCACGCCCCAGGCCCTGCGGGTTCTCGACGCCGTCGGGTTCGACGTCGTCCTGATCGAGACCGTCGGAGTGGGACAGGCCGAGGTGGACATTGCCGCCCTGGCGGACACCACGCTCGTCCTGGTCGCCCCGGGGATGGGGGACGGCGTCCAGGCTGCCAAGGCGGGCGTTCTGGAGATCGCCGACGTGCTGGTGGTCAACAAGGCCGACCGGCCGGGTGCGGACCGGACGGTCAACGAGCTCACCGCCATGCTCCGGATGGGCGGTGCCGGCCGCGGGGAGGACGACCGGCGTCCGCAGGTCGTGCGGACGGTCGCCGCCACCGGGCAGGGGGTGGCCGAGCTCGTCGAATCGATCGAGGCCCATCGGGACTGGCTGCTGCGCACGGGGCAGTTGCAGCGCCGGCGGCGTCGGCGCGCGGTCGACGAGATCTCGCGGATCGCCTTCGCCCGGCTGCGGGAGCGGATCGGGGACCTGCGGTCCGGAGCCGCGATCGACCAGTTCGCCGGCGAGGTCGTCGCCGGCGGACTCGACCCCCACACCGCGGCTGATCGTCTCCTCGACGAGGCACTCGCCGCCCAGGCCGCCGCTGGCCTGGCCGCCGGTCACACCGGGGCGGTGAAACCAACCAGGTAACCGCGGTCGTGGCAGCAGCGGCAGGGGTCGATCACCAGCACGGTCCGAACCCGGCCGGCCCGGAATCCCGCCACATGGGACACCGTGCGGCACCGACCGTGGCAGGTCGGGCAAATGGTGTTCGGCTTGGCGTCCACGTGGCGGTACCTTCCCGCGATGACGGGACATAACCTCTGAACGCATCTCTACCTCTGGGCACGTGTCTGTACCTCTGGGCGCGTCTGCGCGCGGTGTCGGGCGGGTTCACGTTCTCGGGTCGAAGGCCGAGACGGCGGCCAGCTGCTCGAACAGCGCGCGTTCCCGGGCGGTCAGGGCCGGCGGCACCGCCACGCACACCTCGGCGTGCAGGTCGCCGGGTGGGCCGGTGGGGTTGGGTAGGCCGGCGCCGCGTAGGCGCAGTCGCCGGCCGCTGGACGATCCTGCCGGGACGCGCACCTTGATCTCACCGCCGGGGGTGGTGACCGGGACCCGGGCGCCCAGGGCGGCCTCCCAGGGGGTGACCGGCAACGGGACGTGGATGTTTCGTCCGGACAGCCGGTAACGTGGATGCGGCGCGATCTTCACGTGTAGGTAGAGGTCGCCGGGCTGGCCGTGCCTGCTGCCGCGGCTGCCTTGGCCGGTCAGCCGGATGCGCTGGCCGTCGACCACCCCCCGCGGGATGGTGACCTGGTAGCTGCGTGGGCTGCCGCCGGGGCCGGCGAGGGTGATCTGACGCCGCCCGCCCCGGTAGGCCTCCTCGACGGTCAGCTCGAGCTCGGCTTCCTGATCGGCGCCGGGGATCGGCCCGGTCACGCCGCGGGCCCCGAACAGGTCACCGAACAGATCACCGACGGTGCTCCCGCCGAGGCCCGCGCCACCGGGGCCGGCACGTCCGAAACCCATGTCGGCGAAGTCTGCGGAGTCGGTGACGTCGGCGAAGTCGGTGCCGCCGAAGCCCGGTTCGGCCCGGACCCGGCCGGTGCGGCTCCAGCCCCGGCCGGCCCGGCCGAAGCCCGG
>NZ_CDWRCM010000156.1:0-10290 GCF_977927585.1 Frankia sp. CcWB2
GCGACAGGGAGGTACCTGCGCCGAGCCCGGGACCGACGGCTTGGCGGCTGTCCCGGTGGGAGACGTGGCGGATGTCACGGGCTGCGGACCGGCCGGCGCGACGGCCGCCCGGGAATTCACTCCTGATCGCCCGGTCCCGGACGCGGACCCCACCCTGGGGCGGCCGCCGGGAACGCCTCGCCCCGTCGCGGCCGTCCGGCGAGAGACCTCGCCGCGGATCGGTTCGGGCCGGACGGGACGGTCCAGGGACTCGGCGTCCTCGGCCCGGGCGGCCTTCCGCTCCGCCGACCGCGGGTCTCCCGGGGCCGTGGGGTCCGCGGACCGGGCAGGTACGGACCATGGGGTCACGGATCGGGTGTCCGCGGATCGGGTGTCCGCGACCACGGGTTGCGGTTCGGCCGCCTGGATCGCCTCCGGACGGGCGGGCGACTCGGGCGACTCGGGCGCGATTCCACCGCCCGCGGTGTCCCCGGGATACGACGCGGCCGGGTGGGAGGGCAGCAGAGGGTATTGCCGCTCGGGGAGGCTGTGCTGCGGAGCCGGTGTTCCCGGCGGCGGGCCCGGTTCCGGCACCGCGGCGACCATCGGCTGGACCGGGGTGGCGGGATTGGCCGGAATGGCGGGGATGCCCTGGTCGTGCACAAGGGTGAGCGCCGGTCCCGCCGCCCGCAGCGCCGCCGACGATGATGGTACGGATGACGGTAGAGATGACGGTGCGGGCACCGGCGCCGGCTGCTCCGCCGTCTCCGGCGCCACGAGGGTGCGGGCCGCGTCGTCATGCGGGCGCACCCGGCGCACCACCGGATCCCACGTCCAGCGGGCGCAGCGGCTTTCCGAGGTGAGCTGGACGAGCCAGATGCCGTCGACGCGGCGCCACGCGTCCCACTGCGCCGCGGCCGGATTGTCCTGGGCTCCCATCAGCCGCGCGTCGACGGCCTCGCCCAACGGCCGTCCCGGCACGCCCCCCGGATCCTTGGGGAGCAGCGCGGCCCGCGCCTCCTGCACGACCCTGGCACGTTCGGCGAGGACGGGACCCTCATAGCGATCCACCCGTTCCACCGGGATCCCGGCGGCCCTGGCCACCTCCGCCGCGGTCTCCCCGGCGCGCAGCCTGGCCTGGATCTCCCGTGGGGTAAGCGCGCTTTCGGTACGCACCTCGCTACGACGCACACCGCGCAGGGCCGCGCGCAGCCGGTCGTCCACGGGCACCCGGAACTGCTCGCCGTCCGTCCTGCCGTTCGCGTCGGTGAGCACGAGGTAGCCGCCGTCCTCGCCGAGTGCGACCGCCCGCAGCTCGCGCATGGCGCCTCCTCCTCCGTCGAAGCCGTACCGCTTGTCGCCGTGCCGCGGCGGGCGGACCGTTGGGCCGGACGCGCCTGGGAGCGGATGTCAACATGATGCGTCAACCCGCCTTCAGCCTGTGCATCCCGGTAGCTGACAGCCTGCCATTGATGGCGTCGGTCGCGGGCGTGGCGGCGGGCGACACGCACAGTCTGACCGTGTTGGGCCTGTTCGGGCAGTCCCGCAACGTCCGGATCCGCAACGTCCGGATCTGGAACGTCCGGATCCGGGACGAGTGGACTCGCGACCGGTGGATTATGGTCGCCTGCCGCCCGGGGGGCGGGTCGCGGGACCTCGGCGGCGGGCGGGCCGGGCAGCCGGTCGGGGCCGGTTCTGGTCGACCAGGCCGGAGATGGCGGCGCCGACAATGCCCGCCTCGTTCTGGAGCTGCGCGGGGACCACTCGGGTACGCACCTCGAGCTGGTCGAGGTATTTGTCCGCTCTCTTGCTCACCCCACCACCGATGATGATGAGGTCGGGCCAGAGCAGCGCCTCGAGGGTGTTGAGGTACCTGGTCACCCGCTTGGCCCACTTCTCCCAGGAGAGGCCCTCGCGTTCCCGGGCCGCATCGGACGCCCTGGTCTCCGCGTCGTGTCCGGAGATCTCCAGGTGGCCGAGTTCGGTGTTGGGCACGAGCTGGCCGTGGAGGAACAGCGCGGTACCGATCCCGGTTCCGAACGTCGTCACGACGACCAGGCCGGTGGTGTCGCGCCCGGCGCCGAAGGCCATCTCGCCGATGCCCGCCGCGTCCGCGTCGTTCACCACGGTGATGTCCACCGGGCCCGTCGCGGCGGCCGACCCGCTCAGCGCCTCGGCAAACAGGGAGACCACATCGGTGTCGATCCAGGACGGGGCGATGTTCGCCGCCGTGAGCGCCACCCCGTTCTTGACCACTGCGGGGAGGGTGGCTCCCACCGGTCCCGACCAGCCGAAGCGGCTGACCACCTCCGCCACGGTCGCGGCCACTGCGGCGGGCTCGGCCGGCTGCGGAGTCGCCAGCCGGAACCTGGGCGCGGCCAGCGACCCGTCCTCGACGTTGACCGGAGCGCCCTTGATCCCGCTTCCGCCGACGTCAACCCCGAAGACCTGCACCGCCGAGCCCTCCCCTACCGATGTTCTGACCCTGCCGGCCCTGCCGGCCCTGCCGCCGGTGCCGCCGGTGCCGCCGCGGTGCCGTGGGCCGAACCGCTGCCCAGCGACCGCGGACGTCCGTCGACCGCACGAGTCGTAGTCTCGCAGGCGATCGGGGCGGCCACGGTCCGACTGCCCACGTCGTGGCCTCTTCGTCCCGATCGCGTCCCGCCGGTGAGCCCGCCGCCGCGTGGCCCGGCTCGGGACGAGCCGCGACTCAGACGAACGGCTCTTACCCTGGAGGAACGAGCCTCACTGACACCCATGGTCGCATCGCGACGGACCTGCGGGTGTCGTTGACGGACCGCTGCAACCTCCGGTGTACCTATTGCATGCCGGCCGAGGGGCTCGCGTGGCTCCCCGGCGAGCGGATGCTGACCGACGACGAGGTAGTCCGGCTGGTCGGCGTCGCGGTTGGACGGCTCGGCGTGACCGAGGTCCGCCTTACCGGCGGTGAGCCCACGCTGCGTCCGGGTCTGGTGGAGCTGGTGGCGCGGCTCGCGGCCCTGCGGCCGCGGCCCGAACTGTCCGTCACCACGAACGGCCTGATCCTGACCCGCCTGGCGGGCCCGCTGCGGGCCGCCGGTCTGGACCGGATCAACGTCTCCCTGGACACGCTGGACGCGGACCGGTTCGTCCGGATCACCCGCCGGGAGCGGCTCGGCGACGTGCTGGCCGGACTGTCCGCCGCCGCCGCGAGCGGGCTCACCCCGGTCAAGGTCAACAGCGTCCTCGCCCGGGGCGTCAACGACGACGAAGCCCCCCGGTTGCTGCGCTGGTGTCTGCGGGAGGGCTACGAGCTGCGATTCATCGAGCAGATGCCGCTGGACGCGCAGCACGCGTGGCGTCGGGACACGATGGTGGCGGCCGGCGAGATTCTTGCCTGCCTGCGGGCGGAGTTCACCCTCACGCCGCTGCCAGGCCGCGGCAGTGCGCCCGCCGCGCTGTTCGAGGTGAACGGTGGGCCTGGGCGGGTGGGGGTGATCGCCTCGGTGTCGGCGCCGTTCTGCGCGGCCTGTGACCGGGTCCGGCTGACCGCCGACGGCCAGGTGCGTGACTGTCTGTTCGCCCGGCGGGAGAGCGATCTGCGGACCCCCATGCGTGCCGGCGCGGACGACGAGCGGCTCGCGGCTCTGTGGCGGGCGGCCGTGCGGGGCAAGAAGGCGGGGCACGGCATCGACGAACCGACCTTTCGGCAGCCGGACCGGCCGATGTCCGCGATCGGCGGATGACGGTGGCCCGGTCCGGGTCGCATGCCGGTGCCCCCGTGGGTTGGAGTGCCCTGGTGCTGGCCGGGGGTGGGGCGCGCCGGCTCGGCGGCCGGGACAAGACGGCGGTGCTGGTCGGCGGTTCCACTCTGCTCGACCGGGTGCTGTCCGCGGTGCCGGACGCCGAACGGGTGGTCATCGTCGGTCCCCGGCGCGACCTGGCCGTCGATCCGGTTCCGCCTGATCGGGTGCGCTGGTGTCGGGAGGATCCGCCCGGCGGGGGACCGGTCGCGGCGATCGCCGCCGGCCTTGTCGAGATCAGCACACCGTTCGTCGCCGTCCTCGCCGCCGACCTGCCGTTCCTGACCGGCCGGGAGATCGCGCTGCTGCGCCGCGGGGTCGAGGATCCCGCGGCGCAGGCCGCGCTGCTGGTCGACCCGGACGGCGGCCGGCAGTTTCTGGCCGCGGTGTGGCGGACGGCCTCGTTGTGGGCGGCGCTACCCGCGGATCCGATCGGGCGCCCGGTGCGCGACCTGTTCGCCGACCGTCCGGTGACCGCGGTCCAGGCGGCCGCCCAGACCTGCCTCGACTGCGACGAACCGGCGGATGTGGCGCGGGCCCGCCGCTGGGCCGCGGTGGGCGAGCGTGGCCCGGCCCGGCACGATGGACCTATGACCTCCGCCGATGACCAGCAGCCTGAGCACCAGTCGCGGTCCGAGCATCGGGCTTCGGTGGGCCCGCCGCCCCCGGAGGCCGGACGTCATCGCCCGCCGCCCGCCGCAGCTGTCGGCTCGGGTGCCGGCAACGTCCTGGACAAGAACGTCCTGGACAAGAACCTCCTGGAGCGGGACGTCCTGGCGCAGTGAGTGTCGGACGTCTGCGCCGAGCTCGGCCTCGACGCGGCACGGATCGACGTGGGCGCCGTCCTCGATCTCGCGCGCGACGTCGCCCACGGGGTCGCGCGTCCCGCGGCGCCACTCACCGCGTTCCTGGTCGGTCTGGCCGCCGGCCGGAACGCGGGCGGTGCCCACGGTGAGGATGGCGAAGGCGAGGGTGCCGGCGAGGGCGAGGGTGCCGGCGAGGGGGGTACGGATGGTGAGCGGGAGGCCGCGGCGGCGCGCGCGGCGACGTCGGCCGTGCTCGGCCTCCTGGCGCGGGCGCGGGCGCGGGCGGGGACCGGGTCCGCTCAGCCCATCCGGCCCGGACCCGCCTCGTCGAGGTAGCCGCGCATGTCGATCGCCATGGTGTGCACCGCGTCCTGGTCCGGCTCCGCGTACTCCTCGCCACGCGCCGACGCCCGCGCATATCCGAAGGTCAGCCTCGGCAGTACCTGCGTCGGTGTGTCCATCCCGCCCTCCCAGCCAGGTTCGTCCCCGGCGAAGGCGGCAGGTCCGGAGGGCAGGTCGCCGGAGGTGGGGGAGGCCGTCACGACGACCCAGTCGATCACGCCGAGTATGATGATCGCGGCGAGCGATGGCAGGGTCGCGACCGGGTTCCAGGCGGCCAGCCCCACCAGGACGAACACCGCGACCACCGTCAGTCCGCCGATGAGGTGCCGCCGCGCGGGACGAAGCGCGGGAACCTTACGACCATGCCGATAGTGCGCCATACCGACAGTGTGCCTGGGATGCCGCGTTCGGCCCGACCGTGGCCGCACCGCTCGAGTGCGGCCAGGGTGCCTCACCCGGGATGGTGTTTCACCCGACCCGGGGCCCGGCCTGGGGCCCGACCTGGAGGAGGCGTGCGGCATGCCGGGGACGTTGGTTCGACCAGCGGGGGATCGGGGTATGCCGCACAGGCCGATCCGAGGCCGGGCAGCGGCGTCCACCTCGATGTCGGCGTTCGTGTTGCCCAGCAGGCGGATCATGACTTATTGTGACCGTCTTGACTCCTGCGGTCACCGAGTCGGGGTTCGGTGTGCCGGGGCGGCGTCGGGCACCCGGAGCATTCGACAGCGGAGGGTATGTACTTTCTCTCTTTTTAGCGAAGGTTGCGTATGTCGACCCCGTCCTGAGTCACACTTTTCGAAGGAAAGCAAAGGACCATGGCCCGGCGCCGCACCATGTGTTCAACCTCGCGAAGCTGGAGGTTCGCCGTGGAGGCTCGACGTCGGATGACACGTCCGCGCCGAAAGTCCGCCCCTGGCACCCTGCTGATGCTCAGCGTAATCGTCTCGGTGTTCCTCGCCGCCGCTGCCTGCGGCTCGCCGAGTTACGAATACGTAACCAACAAGAAGGACGGCGCGTTTGTGCGCGTCCCGACCGGGTGGAATCACCAGGAGATGCCCGGGCTTGCGCTTTTCGGGATCGACGCTCGCAACGTCAGCCCCGAGATGCTGCGCGGTCTCATGCCGCGGGAATGGGTCGTCGGCATCGACGCGGCCCAGCGGTTCGACAACACCCGGCTCCTCGTGCCGGACGCAACGCAGCCGAAGGGGTTCGTCCAGGTTCGCCACCTGCTCCCGGAGGAGGCCAACGCGGTCTCCACCAACGATCTGCGCAACTTCGTCCTCTCCGTCGACGACGCGGTGGCCGCGCAGGAGCAGGCCGTGCGGCAGAACCCCTACGGTGCGCGGCTGACGCCGAACTTCCTGCTACTCGCGGACGAGGTTGTGCACAAGAAGGACGGTGTGCACGGGGTGCACCTCGTTTACCAGGTGCAGACCCAGGCCGGACTGGTCACTATTGATCAGACGAGCCTGCTCGACAATGGTCAGCGAGTGCTCTACCAGCTGATCCTCGCGTGTTCGTCGCTGTGTTACGCCACGCATGGTCAGCAGATCGGCGATGTCGCCAAGTCCTTCACGATCGAGCCGACGGACCGAGGTCAGTAGCCATGGGCGTGAGAGACCAGGCAGGTGGGACCGCCGACGGCGGGGACCCGAAGCCGAATGCCGCCGGTCCGGCCGGTCCCGGCCCCGGTGGCACGGATACGGAGGCGGAACCGGCGAGCGCGACCGCCGGCAAGCCACGCCGCCGTCCTCTCGCCTTCTGGGACCGGGTGAAGTTCCTGCTCCTGCTCGGGGCGGTCTTCGTCTTCGTCGTGGCGGCCGACGTGTCCGGCAACCCGTTGATGACGTGGGCCGACTCGATCCGCATCCAGGCCAGGAACAGTTGGTGGATCCTGGCCCTGCTGGGCGTGGAACTGGTGCACCAGCTCCACATGTTCCTGGGCGAACGGTGGTCGGGCTACTACGTCTTCTGGACCGATCGGGTCTTCGGGCAGGCCGAGCGTCGGCTCCTGCGGCTCAACGACTGGAACCGGTACCGGGTCAGCCGTGCGCTGAAGTGGATCGTCGGGGCCGCGCTCGTCCTGTTCGTCTACGCCCGCCTGGCCGACACCTCGGTCTTCGACGCGATGGTGAACGCCCCCGGCGCCGTCTGGAAGGCCATCCCGGCGGTTCTGCAGATCGTCCTGCTCATGGTCCTCGTCGTCGGCCAGTTCGTCGTGATGTTCTGGTTCCTGTCCAAGGGCGGCGTCGACGTCTACTTCCCCGAGGACATCACCACCCGCTTCGCCGACGTGTGGGGGCAGGACCACGTCGTCAGCCGGGTGAAGGAGAACGTTTTCTACCTGGAACGGCCGGAGGAGATCGAGAGCCGGGGTGGTCATGTTCCCGGCGGCATCCTGCTCTGGGGGCCGCCGGGCACCGGCAAGACGCTCATCGCCGAGGCGGTCGCGGGAGAGACCGGGAAGCCCTTTGTGTTCGTCGACCCGGGTGCCTTCCAGGCGATGTTCATTGGGGTCGGCATCCTCAAGGTAAAATCGCTGTTCCGCAAGCTGCGCAAGCTCTCCCTGCGTTATGGCGGGGTGATCGTCTTCTTCGACGAGGCCGACACGCTGGGGAGCCGGGGTCAGCTCGCCGGGGGATTCGGCCGCGGGGCCGGAACCGGCGCCCGGTCGTGGTTCGCCCGTTCGGGGTCCCCCGGATCGGTGGGCGAGGCCGCTCCGGGGGACCTGTGCAACGGCCTGTCCTACCTGAGCGGGGCGGCCCGCGCGGAGATCACCCGTGAGCAGTTTGTGGTGGGCGGGGGCGGTGGTTTCGACGGCACCCTGCAGGCGCTGCTCACCGAGATGTCCGGCCTGAAGAAGCCGCGGGGCTTCCTCAACCGGGTGGTGCGCCGGACGTTGGGCATGCGGCCCAAGCCGCCGCCCAAGTACCGCATCCTCGTCATGATGGCGACGAACATGCCGCAGTCGCTCGACGAGGCACTGCTGCGCCCCGGCCGCATCGACCGGCAGTACAAGGTGGGCTATCCCAGTAAGGAGGGCCGGATCCGCACCTTCGAGGGCTATCTGTCGAAGGTGTGCCACGAGCTCACGCCGGATCAGATCGACCGGCTGGCCATCATGAGCCCGGAGGCCACCGGGGCGACCATCAAGGACACCGTCAACGAGGCTCTGGTCCAGGCGGTGAAGGACGGCCGGGAGGTCATCACCTGGCAGGACATGCTCCAGGCCAGGGTGATCAAGGAATACGGCCTCGCCGACGACCACGAGCACATCGACCGGGAGCGGCACAGCATCGCCCTGCACGAGGCGTGCCACGCCGTCGTCGCCTACCGGATGCAGCGCGGGCGGGTGATCGACCTCGCCACCATCGAACGCCGCGGCGGCGTCGGCGGGTTCGTGGCGCACGTCGCGGTCGAGGACCGCATGTTCATGTGGAAGTCCGAGATCGAGGTGCAGGTGATGGTCTCCCTCGCCTCGCTCGTCGGCGAACGGATGTTCTTCGAGGGGGACAACACCGTCGGTGTCGGCGGCGACCTGCGCAGCGCGACCCTGCTCGTGGCCAACTTCATCTCCTCGGCGGCGATGGGGGAGACTCTGGCCTCGCGCCTGTCCATGCTGGAACAGGAGATGGGTAACGCCTCCATCGACGCCGACCGGCCGTTCGGCGAGCAGGTCGAGGGCAAACTTCGGGAGCTCTACGCCCGTACCGAGAAGGTGCTCGCCGCGAACCGGCGGGAGATCCTGGCCCTCACCCACGCACTGGAGACCCACAAGACGATCACCGGTGAGGATGTGGAGGCCATTATGGAGGGGCACCTCGGTCCCACCGTCGACGGCCGCCGTTACCACGAGCCCGACTTCCTTGCTGTCGCCGAGAGCTATCACTCCAACGCGGTCCAGGCTCATCGTGGGCAGACCCATGAGCTGCACACACTCCCCGACCTCGGCCGGGCGGCCGTCAGCCCCGCCGAGGCGGCACCCGCGGCCGGATCGGACTGAGCCGACCCGGGTCCGGACGTGTGCCCTGCACGGTCTTGCCCTTCACGGTCTTGGTCCGAAGGGAGCCGAAGGCGTACAACGCCGCGCCGATGGCCGCGCCCGCGGCCAGGAGCAACCCAGCGCGCGCGCCGAAGGCCTGGGCGACCCAGCCGGCGATCGGGCCGCCGACCGGCGTCGTGCCGAGGAACGCGACCGACCACAGCGCCATCACCCGCCCGCGCATCGCCGGGTCGGCCGAGAGCTGGACCGTGGCGTTCCCGGTCGAGATGAAGGCGACGCTCGTCGCGCCCAGCAGCACCATCGTCGCGATCTCGAGCGGCAGCGTCGGCGCGGCGGCGGCGAGCAGCAGGATGAGACCGAAGGTCATCGCGGTCAGGCTCAGGGCCCGGGGCCCGATCCGGCGGCGGCGGGCGACCAGCAGGCCGCCGACGACCGCGCCCGCTCCCATGGCCGAGGTCATCAGGCTGTACGTGGCCGCGGTGCCCCCGAAGGTCTCCCGGGCCAGGAGCGGCAGCACGACCTGGAACTCGTAGGACAGCGTGCCGATCACCACCATCATGACCAACGGTACGCGCAGCGCCGGCGTGCGGCGCACGTAGGCGAAGCCGGCCCGCAGCTGCCCCGGCGCCCGGTGTATCGGCGGATAATCGTACAGCGCTGAGATGTCCAGGCGGTGCAGGGCGAACAGGACCGCGCCGAAGGAGGCCGCGTTGATGAGGAAACAGCCGGCGGTGCCCGCGAGCACGATGACGACGCCGGCGATCGCCGGGCCGACGATGCGCGCCGCGTTTATCGCGACCGAGTTCAGGGTGACCGCGTTCGGAAGGTGCTCCGGCCCGACCATCTCCTGGACAAAGCTCTGCCGGGCCGGGTTGTCGACGGCGTTGCACAGGCCGATGAGCGCGGCGGCCACCCCGACCATCCAGAGCTGGGCCGTACCGGTGAGGTCGAGGATGCCCAGAGCCAGCGCGGCGAGCCCGGAACCCACCTGCGTGCAGATCAGCAGGCGGCGCCGGTCCGTCCGGTCGGCGAGCAGACCGCCGTAGGGCCCGAAGAACAGCACCGGCAGGAACTGGGCGGCGGTGACGAGGCCGAGCGCCGTGCCGGAGGCGCCGAGCGAGAGGACCAGCCAGCCGAGGGCGATGGTCTGCATCCATGTCCCGCAGAGCGAAACGATCTGGCCGCCGAGGAAGAGCCGGAAGTTCGGCACCCGCAGGGCGGCGAACGTGCCACCTGCCGCCTTCGATGCCGAACCGGCTACCTTCTCCATCTGCAGGGTCATACGTGCACCTCCAGTGAGGGCAACGCCGGCCGGCAGATCGTTATTTCGCATCAGGTAAACATTTTCCTCCAGGGCGGGTTCTAGGGCCTGTTTGGG
>NZ_CDWRCM010000157.1:0-7571 GCF_977927585.1 Frankia sp. CcWB2
CCCTAATAGGGCCCGGACCTCATCCAGGCGGCGAGGGGTGGGGGGCATGGTTTCCTCTTCCGTCTATTTGCTGCTCAGCAAATTAGACCCTAGCGAGGTTCTTGAGGAAGAGCAAAGTGGTTACGATGTTCCGCGTGGACGACGGTGAGCAGTTGGTCGGCATCGGGGACATCGCGTTCCAACTCAAGATCACTCGCCAGGCGGTAGACTACTGGACACGCAAGGACTCCCGGTTTCCGGCGCCCTTGCAGGTCATCAACGCGCCGATGGGTAGCGGTGCCAAAGGCACCCGGGTTTGGCGCAAGCGAGAGGTAGACGCCTGGATCGTGGAGCACTATCGGCGGCGCAAACAGTAGGCGTCCCGGCCATCGGCCGAGGTCACCGCATCAGGTCAGATCTGGCCGGCACCAGGGCTCCGGGCCGTCCGGTGGCGTGGCCGGTCCAGGGCGGCCAGAAATCGCCGCCAGTGGGGCGGAAGGGCTTCCGTTAGATGAGTAAGTCCGAACTCTGAGCTGGCTGTAGCCGGGCATGAAGAGATGGCTTCCAAGGCCATGGTGTGACGCAAGATCTGGAAACCCTCTCCGGCATCTCCCGGTCACCGCATCCGGGGGTCGGTGGGTGAGCCGCGGCGGGGAGGAACTGGGTACTCCGTGCCCGGGCATGCCCAAGGCGTCCAGGCCGAGACGCCCGGACGCCTTGGGTGGATCCAGCGGCTGGTCAGGCCGCCGCGGTGCTGGAGGCCGGAGCCGACGTCGTCGAGGAGGCCGTGGCGGTGCCGCCCGACGAGGTCGAGGACGACGAGTCCGAGCTGGCGGAGCTGTTGGTGCTCCCTCCGGATGTCGCCTCGCTGCCGTTGCTCGTGGCCGTGGCGTCACCGATGTCCTTGGGACGGTGCTGCGCGGACCCGCCGGAGGAGTTGGACCGGCTGTCGTTCTTGTAGAAGCCGCTGCCCTTGAACACCACGCCCACCGAACCGAACACTTTACGAAGTCGCCCGGCGCAGGCTGGGCACTCCGTCAGTGATACGTCGCTGAAGCTCTGTACGACCTCAAGGTCACGCCCGCAGTCGGTGCAGCGGTACTGGTAGGTAGGCACGTGCTCCTCCCGGAGTTGGCACTCTGACGTGGAGACTGCCAACTTTAGCTTGTAGAGGGCCCGAGATGTTCCCCGGTGCCGTCGGTTGGTTCGCACCGTAGCGTACGACTCGGCGTGATGATGATCTTTACGTTGTGATCGTGGGACTCCGTGGGGACCTCATCCAGAACCTCTTGGTCGTGCAGGACGGCGATCACCGGAACGTCGGCGCCCACCCGGGCCAGCACCCGGTCATAGGAGCCCCCACCGTGCCCCAGACGCCGGCCCGCCCGGTCGACCGCGAGCGCCGGGATGATCACCACGTCGGCCTCGGCGAGAACCCCGCGGGGTGCCGCCGCCGGTGGTTCGCGGGTACCCAGCGCGCCGGGCACCAGTGTTCCGACGTGCTCCCGGAAGTCCAGATCGAGATCGGCGCGCAGGGCGGGCAACAGCACCCGCACCCCGCGAGCCAGCAGTCGATCAAGCAGCTCGGCGGTGTCCGGCTCGCCGGGCAGCCCCACATACGCCGCCACGCACCGCGCGGCCTCCACCTCGGGCAGCCGCTGGATGCGGTTGGCCAGTCGGGACGCATCCGACCTGGACAGCGAGCCCCGACGCAGGGCCATGGATGCGCGGCGCTGTATCAGCAGCCGGGCCCGCAGGCGAGCCTTGGCCTCGCCGGCCTCGGGGCAGCCGCCGGGGGTTCGGTCGACACCGCCGTGACGGGGGCGGGCACGCCCCGGGTCCGCTGGCCGACTCCCGAGTTCGGATACCGGTCCGGGATGCGGACGGATCGTCAGCTCGACGGTGAGCTCTTCGTTGAGATCACCCGGAGGCCGGTCATTCCACTGCACACTGACAGCCTCCCGCAGGTTGGCCGCCAGCGGGCGGGTTGCCGCGGCATACGACACGTGAACGTGGGCGTGATGTTGGATGGAGGGTTCTCAGGTTACAAATTGTGGCATTTATACTAACTAGTAGTGATATTGTCGGCTGGTAGAGGTGTTGCCAGTTACTGGTAGAGGTGTTGCCAGTTACTGGTAGAGGTGTTGTCGGTGGTGGATCGGGTGGCACGAGGTGCCGCGGGCTCGTTCTCGGACCCGCGGCGCACGTCCGGGCGAGCGGCGGGCGGGACCGGCGGCCGCCGTGAGCTGTGCATTGCCTGTGCCGGGGCCGTGGGCGGTGCCCGTGTCCACGGACCCGACTAAGGTTTCGGCTATGCCAGTAACGAAGGCGGTAATTCCAGCCGCGGGTCTGGGGACCCGCTTCCTGCCGGCGACGAAGGCCGTCCCCAAGGAGATGCTGCCGGTCGTCGACAGGCCGGCTATCGAATACGTCGTCGAGGAGGCGTCCCGCGCCGGTCTGCGTGATGTCCTGCTTGTCACAAGCCGCACGAAAAAGGCGATCGAGGATCATTTCGATCGTGAGGCGGACATCGAGGCGGCCCTCGAACGGAAGGGCGACGATCTTCGTCTCCGTCGGGTCCGGGCGTCGGCGGAACTGGCCGAGGTCCACTCGGTCCGCCAGCAGTCGCCGCGTGGGCTCGGTCATGCCGTGCTCTGCGCGGCGGCGCACGTGGGGAACGAGCCGTTCGCCGTCCTCCTCGGTGACGATCTCATCGACGAGCGGGACCTGCTGCTCGAGGAGATGCTTGCCGTGCAGCGCCGCTTCGGGGGCAGCGTCATCGCCCTGATGGAGGTGCCCGAGGACCAGGTCTCCCTCTACGGCGTCGCCACGGTGGAGTCCATCGGCACTGGTACCGGCACCGGTGCCGACGACCGGTACGGGATCGTGCGGATCCGTGACCTGGTCGAGAAGCCACCGGTCGCGCAGGCTCCGAGTAATCTGGCGATCATCGGGCGGTACATCCTCTCGCCGACGATCTTCGATGTCCTGCGGCGGACCGAGCCGGGACGGGGCGGGGAGATCCAGCTCACCGACGCCCTGCGGATCCTGGCGCTACGGGCGGTCGAACCGGCCGGTGCCGCGGGGGGCACCGACACCGACACTGAGCCCGTGCACGGGGTGATCTTCACGGGTCGGCGGTACGACACCGGCGATCGGGTGGACTACCTGAAGGCCGTCATCCGGCTCGCGTGCGAGCGCGCCGACCTTGGCCCCGAGCTGTACCCGTGGATCGAGGAGTATGTCGCGTCCGGCGGCCCGAAGGCAGCATTGTTCTAATTTATCCATATTTTTCAAATTTATCCGCTTCATCGCTTGAGAGTCTCGGGGTGTGCTGGCTTCTCTTCGGGTAGGCCTTGACGGCTCCGGCGACGACTCCGGCAAGGACCGGAACGCTCCTGGAACCGGCCAGCGCCCGGCGGTCGCGGCACGCCGTTCGGACCGGGAGGCCCGGAGCGGATGCGCCCCGTCCCGACCGCTGGAGGTACCCGAAGGTAACTGCGGGTAAGAGGTGCCCGGGCTTCGACGGCCGTAGCCTGGGTGATGCCGGACCCGGCGCGCGACGGGTGGTGCATCGAAGGGCAGAGAAATGGACGGGCGCCCATGACTTCGGTGGATGAACACCTCGAGCGGATCCTGGCGACGGTGCGGCCGACCCGCGCTCGGCAGGCCAGGCTGGACGAGGCGCACGGATGCGTGCTCGCCGCGGACGTCCGGGCGACGGTCGCGCTTCCCGGGTTCGACAACTCGGCCATGGACGGGTACGCCGTCCGGGCCGCCGACGTGGCCGAGGCGTCGGCGGCCACTCCCGTCTCCCTGCCGGTCATCGGCGACGTCCCCGCGGGTCCGGGTTCGCCGGCCGCGCTGGTCCCCGGCGCCGCGGTACGCATCATGACCGGGACCCCGCTGCCCCCGGGAGCGGATACGGTCGTCCAGCTCGAGTGGACCGACGGTGGCTGCCAGACCGTCGCGGTCCAGCGGGCGCCGCGCCGTGGCCTGCACATCCGCCGGACGGGGGAGGACGTCGCCCCGGGCGCCCTGGTGCTCCCCGCCGGGACGATCATCGGCTCCGCGCAGATCAGCCTGCTCGCCGCGGTCAACGTGGCCCGCCCGCCGGTGCATCCCCGGCCGCGGGTGGCGGTGCTGTCCACCGGGACCGAGCTCGTCGAGGTCGGTACACCGCTGGGCGCCGGGCAGATCGTCGACTCGAACAGCCATGGCATCGCCGCCGCGGCGCGGGAGGCCGGCGCAGTGGTACGCCGCCTGGCCGGGGTGCCCGACGAGCCGGACGCCTTCGCCGCAGCCCTGCACGGGGTGCTTCCCGACGTGGATGCCGTGGTGACGACCGGTGGCGTCAGCGTCGGGGCGTACGACGTCGTCAAGGAGGTGCTCGCGCGGACCGGGACCGTCCGGTTCGACCGGGTCGCGATGCAGCCGGGCAAGCCGCAGGGTTTCGGCCTGGTCGACGGTGTGCCGGTCTTCACGTTGCCGGGGAACCCGGTCAGCGCCCTCGTCTCGTTCGAGCTGTTCGTCCGCCCGGCCCTGCAACGGATGCGCGGTCTCGCCGGCACCGGGCTCCCGAGGATTGTCGTGACCGTCGGATCCGACCTGCGTTCCCCTCTCGGGAAGAGGTCCTTCCTGCGGGTGGGACTGGAGCGGAGCGGGGGCGGCGGGTGCCTGGAACCCGCCACCGTCGCCCAGTTGGCCGGCGGGCAGGGGTCACATCAGCTCACCTCGCTAGCGGGAGCGCAGGCGCTGCTGATCATCCCTGAGGAGGTTACCGAGGTGTCGGCGGGCAGCCGGCTGCCGGCGTTGTTGCTCCCGGACGGATTGAGGGCCATTCTCTCCGGCATGGCCTGGGCGGTTGCGGACACTGCGGACGTCGATGCCCCGGACCTGGCTTCCCCGGACCTCGGCTCGCGGGCTGAAGCCGGCCGGGGGGACGCGGCCGCGGCCCGGGCCGCCGGATCGGTGCCCTGGTGACCGCAGCCCGGCTCACCCACGTTGACGACCGCGGCGCGGCCCGCATGGTCGACGTGTCGGCGAAGGACGTCACTGCCCGTACCGCGACCGCCACCGGGATGCTGCGGGTCATTCCCGAGGTCGTGGCGCTGCTGCGCGGGCAGGGGGTACCGAAGGGCGACGCCCTCGCAGTCGCCCGGGTCGCGGGGATCATGGGGGCCAAGCGTACGCCTGATCTCGTTCCGCTCTGCCATCCCATCGCGATCTCCGGCGTCACGGTCGAGCTGGACGTACGGGACGACGGTGTGGCGATCACGGCCACCGTCCGGACGGCGGACCGGACCGGCGTCGAGATGGAGGCGCTGACCGCCGTCGCCGTCGCCGTCGCCGGGCTCACGCTGCACGACATGGTCAAGGCGGTGGATCCCGCCGCGGAGCTGACCGGGGTGCGAGTGATCGCGAAGACCGGGGGACGCTCCGGAGACTGGCCTGCCGCCCCCCCGCCGGGCGCGGGGTCCGCGGAATGAGTGGCATGCGCCACCTTCCCGCGGGTGCCCGGGCCCGGGTCATCACCGTCTCCGACCGGGCGTACCGAGGGATCTATGCCGACCGGTCGGGCCCGTTGCTCGTCGCCGGGCTCGTCGAACTCGGTTTCGAGGTGGGCGCGGCGACGATCGTCCCGGACGAGCGGGATGAGATCGTCGTGGCGCTGCGGTCCGCCGCCGCCGACGGCGTGGACTTGGTGGTGAGCACCGGTGGCACCGGCCTCGGTCCCCGCGACGTCACCCCCGAGGCGACGCGCGAGGTGATCGAGCGGGCCGTGCCCGGACTTGCCGAGGCGCTGCGCGCGGCGGGTCGGGAGACCGTGCCGGCGGCGGTGCTCTCCCGCGGGCTCGTCGGAACCGTCGCCGCCACCCTGGTGGTGAACCTTCCCGGCTCGACCGGTGGGGTACGCGACGGGCTGGGCGTGCTGGCCGGGGTGGTGGGTCATGCCGTCGCCCAGCTGCGCGGGGCCGACGACCACGGGCACCCGGCCGCGGGGTCCGCGGGCCTCGCCACAGCCGCCGCCCCTGCCCCAGCCCCAGCCCCAGCCCCAGCCCCAGCCCCAGCCCCAGCCCCAGCTGATGCTGCCGATGCTGCCGACGCCGGATAGGGCGCGACGGTGGGAGCTCCGGGTTGGCCGGCAGTCCTGACCGACGGACGGGTCCAGGCGCGGCCGCTTCGTCTGCGTGACGCCTCCACGTGGGTCGAGGTGCGGCTGCGCAACGCCGACTGGCTGGCGCCGTGGGAGGCGACCCCACCCGGAGTGATGATGGTCCGCGAGACCTGGGCGCAGCGCCAGACCCTCTCGATCTACCGTCAGATGTGGCACCGCCTGCGCCAGCAGGCCCGGCTCAGCGCCACGTTGCCGTTCGCGGTCACCTTCGAGGGGCGGCTCGTCGGTCAGGTGACCGTGTCCACGATCGTGCGCGGGGCGTTCAACAGCGCTCAGGCCGGCTATTGGATCGACAGCGAGTACGCCGGTCGAGGCATCACGCCGACCGCGCTCGCGCTCGTCGTCGACCACTGTTTCGGGCCGGTCGGGCTGCACCGGGTGGAAGCGAATGTGCGCCCGGAGAACGCCGCGAGCCGGCGGGTGCTCGCGAAGCTCGGCTTCCGCGAGGAAGGGCTGCACCGGCACTTCCTCGCCATCGACGGCCGCTACCGCGACCACATCGGATTCGCGCTGACGACCGAGGACGTCCCCGAGGGCCTGGTGCACCGCTGGCGGGAGACCCGGTACAGCCGGCCCTGAGCGGCCGCCGCGCCGCCCGACGGTGCCGCGCCCGACGGTGCCGCCGCGCCTGAGAACGATGCCTGGATCCACGGCTCGCGTGACACGTTCCACTCCGGCACCGGGACGGTGTCGGTTACCGGACGTAGTCCCTTCTCGTCACCGCCCGTCGTTCCGGATCTCAATCCGGTGACAAAGCGAAGGTCCTGACCGGATGTCGATGCTCTCTACAAGGGCTTCCATAGGTCAGATGCGGCCCTGGGGGGTCCGCGGTGCGTTTTGACGACCACACATCCACCATCACCCATCCAGTTGCGGATGCGACACGCGGGCTCCGGGTCGGTGACCACGTGGATTTCGCTCACTAGCGTCGACTACGAAATCGCAATCGTTGGTGTCGAGAAGAGGCTCCTCATGGTCAGAGCGCCCGCGCCCGCCGCGCTCGCCGCGGATGGTGTGCGTCCGGTGGGTGGTGGGTGGGACACGTTTCCCGTGCTGTTCCCTCTCCCCGGGAGCGGTGAACACCACGGAGACCACAGATCCCGCGAAATTGACAACGTAACCACAGGATCGGGTGGGAGTATGGGGGCGGGCGGGATCATGATGGTCGATGATGGGATCGACCAGGGTCGTGCAGGCGTGGTCCGATGAGCGCGTTGATCTGGGTGGCGATCGTCGCGGTCTGGGGATTCGTGCTGATCCCGATGTGGCTGCGCCGTCACGACACGACGGCGCAGCAGCGGTCCACCGAGCGTTTCACGGTTGCGAGGCGGGTGCTCTCCCGACGGCCACCCGGCCGGGGCGATGCCGTCGTCGATCGTTTCGGCGGCGATCATGACGGCGTCTTCACCGCGGG